>CAYFOB010000005.1:8992-15754 GCA_964344525.1 uncultured Thiomargarita sp. | reverse complement strand
TATTGAGCAATTGAAGTTGGATTGGAGGTGCTTTGTGACTGAATCGTTTTCATTTTTTGTATCAATTTTTCTGGACCTCCTGCATATCCAATACGCCACCCTGTCATCGCATAAGTTTTAGACACCCCGTTGAGTACAACAGTACGCTCATATAAATTTGGGGACATATTAAGGATATTTTTAAAAGGTACACCTTCCCACAATACATGTTCATAGATATCATCACTTGCCACCAAAACATTGGGATAGTTGCTCAAAACGGCACCCAATTTGGCCAATTCGTCGGGGGTATAATGTGCCCCCGTCGGATTTGATGGGCTATTCATCACAAACAACCGGGTTTTTTCTGTGATTGCCTCCTCCAATTGTTGTGGGGTCATTTTAAAATTTTGTTGAATATTGGCATTAATGATCACCGGTTGTCCCCCCGCTAACATCACAATATCAGGATAAGAAACCCAATAGGGGGCGGGAATAATGACCTCATCACCAGGATTAAGCAAAGCTTGTGCCAAATTATAAAAACTTTGCTTGCCGCCACAGGATACCAGCACTTGTTTCAAACCATATTCAAGTTGATTGTCGCGGGCAAATTTGTCAATAATCGCCAGCTTGAGTGCAGGAATGCCATCAACAGGTGTGTATTTAGTATGGCCTTTATTGAGGGCATCCACTGCGGCCTCTTTGATATGCTGGGGTGTATCAAAATCAGGTTCACCCGCGCCCAAGCCGATAATGTCATGCCCAGCCGCTCGCATTTCGGCAGCACGGGTAACCACGCTTAAGGTAGGAGATGGTTTAATTGCTTGCACACGTTGAGCAATTTGTAAATTCACTCTGAGTTTCCTTTTACTTGAAGTGCTTTAACTTAAACAACATAGGCGATTGAGCGTTGAAAATGTCAGCTACTGGGTAAGATAATATACTAAAAATTTTCAGATAGCAAAATCCATAGTTTTTTATGAATAGATTAGACAACATAACTCCTTTTTTAGTCATGGATGTTCTCCGAAAGGCACAATCCATTCCTGATGCCATTCATTTTGAAGTGGGAGAACCTGATATTCCGCCTTCGCCTAAAGTAATAGAGGCGATGGTTAAAGCAACTGTTGATGGAAAAATTCGTTACACTGAAAGTTTAGGTTTACTTGCGCTCCGGAAAAAAATAGCCGCTTTTTATCAAGCGCGTTATCAGGTTGAGGTGTCACCTGCCAGGATTGTTTTAACGGTTGGTACATCTGGGGCTTTTTTAATCACCTACGCCATTTTATTAAATGCAGGTGAAAAATTGTTACTCACCGATCCTGCTTATCCTTGTTATAAAAATTTTTCCTATGTTTTAGATATGCAACCTGTTTTTGTGCCCATTGATCAATCAACAAATTACCAGTTAACGGTTGAACAGTTAAAATTGCATCAAGACATTAAAGCGGTTCAAATTTCATCCCCTTCTAATCCAATTGGTAACGTTTATAGCCAAACGACTTTAAAAGCGTTAATAGATTATTGTGAAAATCAGGGTATTTTTTTTATTTCTGATGAAATTTATCATGGGCTGGTTTATGGAAAAACCGCGCAGTCTGCCTTAGAATTTTCAGAAAATGCGATTGTTATTAATGGATTTTCAAAATACTTTTGTTTACCAGGCTTACGACTTGGTTGGGTTATTTTGCCGCCCCGTTTGGTGAGAACGGCTGAAATTGTAATGCAAAATTTGTATATCTCTGCGCCCACCATCAGCCAATATGGTGCATTAGAAGCGTTTGATGAGGCGCACTTAAACACAGTGACTCATACTTACCAAACAAGAAGAGATTATTTATATCATGAATTATCTCAACTGTTTACCATTGACACAAAACCAGAAGGCGCGTTTTATATTTGGGCTGATATTTCTCAATATTCTGAGGATAGTTTAAAATTTTCTCAACAGCTATTAGAGCAAATTCATATTGCAACAACCTCAGGTGTTGATTTTGGCAAAAATCAAACAAAAAATATCTCCGATTTGCTTATACAAGAGAGATAGGACATTTGAAGGAGGGAATAGAAAGATTGAAAGATTTTTTGCTGTAAACATATGTTACGCACTTTCGTTCCAAGCTGCGCTTTGCTGCGTAACATCAGGTCCTAAATTGAACTTGCAATAATTTGTGTCAAGTTTGTGGCGCTAATCCTCGCATAATACTAACTAACTATTGGATAAACTAAAAATGAGTGAATCTCCCTACATCATCATTGCTAATGCTGATAATTTTACAGCCGAAGTCATAGAAAAATCCAACCAAGTTCCAGTCTTGGTGGATTTTTGGGCAGAATGGTGTGCCCCCTGCAAAATGCTGATGCCTGTTTTGACAAAATTGGTTAAGGAATATCAAGGGCAATTTATTCTTGCTAAAGTTAACTCTGATGAGCAACAGGAATTAGCCGCTCAATACGGAATTCGTAGTATACCAACGCTGAAATTGTTTCGGCATGGTCAAGTGGTAGAAGAAAAAATGGGGGCACAGCCGGAGCAAGTGTTGCGCAAAATGATAGATCGTCACCGTGAACGTCCTGCAGATAAATTACGACAACAAGCCACAGCCGCCCATCTTGCTGGTGATAGTGAGCAAGCGATCACCTTATTGGAGCAAGCGCGTGAGTTGGAGCCAAGCTATCATCAGGCGCAATTGGATTTGGCAAAAATAAAGATTGATATAGGGCAAATTGATGAAGCACAACAATTGCTTAATGAGTTACCTGCCAATATACAAGCTGATACCTCAGTCAAGGCATTAATGGCACGTCTCACCTTTTCAGTAATTGCTGCTAAGGCACCGCTTGTAGAAACATTGGAGACAATGGTTGCGAATAATCCTAACGATTTGATGGCACGCTATCAGCTCAGTGCCAAAAAAGTGTTGGAGGGTGATCATGAAGTGGCTATGGATCATTTATTGGAGCTGATGCGTCGTGATCGAAAATTTGAGGAGGATGCAGGGCGCAAGGGTTTAGTCGCAGTATTTACGCTATTGGGTAATCAGGGGGCTGTTGTTAATCGCTATCGTAGTAAGATGTCAGCTTTGTTATATTAGAATTTTTTTTCATCCTACTTTGCTGTTTGAATCAGAATTTAAGAATAAACCACAAAATTATTAACTGATGTTACGCACTCTCATTCCAAAACCACAAATAACTACAAGGATTACATTTAAGAATGGATAAACCTGATTTTTTTATAAGGTTTTGACTTATCCATTCTTAAATGTAATCGCTTTCCGTTCTAAGGGTGTTATTAAGATTTTATTCTGAAAAGGAGGTCAATTCTGATTCAAACAAATCACTTATCATTTACTACGCAATTTGTCCCACAAATTGACTATCGTACAAAATAAATCCGCCGTGCGTTCTGCATCATAAATCGCAGAATGTGCTTCGCTGTTTTCCCACCCAAAACCCGCCACTTGGACTGCTCTTGCTAATACTGTTTGCCCAAAAGCCAGTCCACCTAATGTAGCAGTATCAAACGTGCTAAAGCGGTGAAAAGGACTTTTAATTTCTGTGCGATGACAAGCTGCCTTAATAAAACTCAAATCAAATGAGGGATTATGCCCCACTAAAATGGCACGAGAGCAGCCATGCGCTTTAACAGCCTCGCGTATTGGTTGAAAAATGGTCTTTAAACCTTCCAGCTCAGATACGGCAAAACGAAACGGATGATAGGGATCTAACCCCCCAAGAAAATCCAAAGCCTTTTTATCAAGGTTTGCTCCTTCAAAAGGAATTATATGACAAAAATGCGTTTGATGGCGTTGCCATAAGCCCTGATTGTCCATCTGTAATATGACGGCAGCAATTTCCAATAATGCATCACGTTTTGGATTAATGCCTGCTGTTTCTACATCTATCACCACAGGCAAATAGCCGCGAAAACGCTTAGCCATAGGTGATCGCGTTGTTTTTGCCATTAGTTTTGCGCCCAATAAATGTCGGTACCTGCTGCAAGGATAGCACTTTTTTATCGCCAAAATCAAAATGTGTTGGCGAGTGGATTGCAAACCAAAAGCGCATGCCAGTAACGTGCTGAGTACATCTTCGATTCCGCAAACGAAAGATTTATTCTCATGCCATTCATCAATAGTTACACCACCTGCTATTGCGCCTTACCCAAGGCGCACAATTTATCTACAAAATAACGAGCACTAGGACAATTTGGATGTTTAGCTGCCCGTTTGACTTCAAAAGCATATTGATTGAGAAACATGCGGGCACATCGAACCTTACTACCTGGACCACGACCTTTGTATTTGATGCCTAATTCTTTGAGATATTCCCAAGGCATTGTCTTGGTTTCTTCAGGCTTGTTTTCATAAAAATTGACATTGTCCAACCATTTTCTCATGGCTTGTGTATCAGCTAGAAACCAGGATTCCATTGCTTTACAGGCAATCACCACTAAATCAATGTTTTTATTAGCAATCATTTTCTTACGTTCAGTGATGCAAGGAGCGCAATCTTCTGGGTCAAGGTCAACTAATACAACAATTTTATCTGGTTGTGCCTGTACGATCAATTTTTGTATGTATATTTCGATCTTTTGGGTACACATATTCCCATTACCACCCGCATTCACGACTTCATCAAGAATTTCTAAACCACATTCTTGTTTTGCCCATTCTTTGAAAGAGGTACTTTCAATCAATTTTTTATCTGAAATGCCTTCAACTACAAAACCAACTTTTACCATGGCAAGCCACCTCCAAGCAAATTAGACAGCCAAGCTTCATCCATGCCCAAAGGCGCTAAATCTGATTGTTGTAAACGCCCACTGGCTGCCGCTTTCATTTGCGTTTTGCCATTTTTTTTATCTACTAGCCATAGTTCATCAAGTTTTAATTGGCGCACGACAGATTCACTATGGGTGCTCATCCAGATGGGATTGACGGCTTGATCACGAATCAAGTTGATCAATTCAAAAATGGCTTGAGGATGTAAACCACGTTCTGGCTCTTCAATCAAAGTCAAACCATACGCGCTGGGTGTATCCAAAACGGTTACTAACAGGCTGAGTGCATAAATTGTTCCATCAGACATCATGTGTGCTGGAAATTGTGCTCCCTGTTCTTTGAACAAAATAGCGGTGCTACCTGTTAAGTTTTGATGTTCAGTTTGAATTTGCTGAATACCAGGCACTATCGTTTCCATCCATTCTAAAATGGTTTCCCGCAGATTATCATTTTGTTCCAAACGTTTGAGCACACTTGGCAAGTTATGAGCATTGCGTTTTAATTGCGAAGAATCTTGATCAGATTGATCTGGGGCAGATGCACCAAAAGGCTCAATGCGATAGATACGCACATTTTTCAGTAAGGTGCTTAATGGCAATCTTGGTAAAGTAAATAGTACTGAATAATCAACCGAATCAAGTGCTTTTGCCTTTTTTTCATCAATAAATAATTGTTCATTGATTTCGGGTTCTGTGTCTAAAGCCTCTATGACTAATCGGTATTTATAGGATGCTGAATCTTCAGGCAAAGTACACTCAATTTCAAATTCAAATTGTCTCGCCTCACGTTTAACAGAATGAATGTTATTAAATCCACCATGCCCCCGAAGAGCATCGGTTAAACCAAAGCGAATAAAACGACTCACAAAATCAAGTGCATCAAAAAAATTGCTTTTACCACTACCATTTGCACCTGCAAACACAGAAAAATCGTTAATATTTTTTAATTCCAAGGAATCAATACTTTTAAAATTAGAGATTTTTAAATATTGAATACTCAATTTGATCACCTCAATAAAAATAAATAACATCCTAACTCATGTTACGCAACCTCGTTCACAAGCAGCGAAGCTGGTGTGGGAAGCAAAGTGCGTAACATCAGATCCTAAATGTCGCGCTCATCCCTGGTAATTTTGTTTTGACGGGTAGGAGTCCAAGATGTTCTTCGACGTGCCGTACCGAAGTTTGGACTCCTACTTTTGCAGTGCGAGTTCAACAAGGCTATTGGCTTAAGGTTCTCCCGAAAGCTTTGATTGTTTCCTCTGAATCTCTTCCTGAAATTGACTTGCCCATCGCTTCCTCAATCATATCAAGCATTTTTTGGGCTCTATCAACAATGAAATCACTGAAGTTATCAGCTTTTAGTAGAGATGGGTTGATAAGATGGCTGTACAAGTGTGAATCAAGAGATTCCATACTAACCTTGTGACTATTAAGAATGCAATGGATATAATTAGAAGGAGAATTTTTACCAAGTATCCTGTTGGTTCTTGCGCTTAATGGTGCTTTATTGATTATACTATTCCAGTATTTGCGCTGATATTCCTGTTTTTTGCAATAATCTTGAGGGAAAATATGATGTATATCCACAGCTTCTTCAAAATAGTTCGTGTTTTTGATGGGGTCACCATTTATAAAATCCTTAGCACCAACATGCATTAGCAATCCCATTATGCCTTTGTAAGCCGCACTGTTTCTTGTTTGTAAGGATGATATGAAGGAAAGATAAAGAGAGGTCAACCGCTGTTGGCCATCCAATAGCAAAAAATCTGGCTTGTCAACATGAGTTGACACTCCTTCAAATGCACGAGGAGAAAAGCGGACTCCTTCGCCACCAGTTTCCATAGACATTATCGCCCCAACTGGATAACCTAAAGAAACACTTGCAATCAGTGCCCTTATACGTTCATTGTCCCACACCCAGCCTCTTTGAAAATCAGGCAGTTGTATAGAACCATTCCCAATAGCTTTCAGCAAGTCTACAAGCAGAGGCT
>CAYFOB010000005.1:6217-8982 GCA_964344525.1 uncultured Thiomargarita sp. | reverse complement strand
ATCCGTTCCAAATTTATTGCAGACATATTAATTTCCTTTACCAAATATCCCCCATAGTAATTGATTCTTATGATCTGTTGCTTTCATAAAATCTTAATAACTGATGTTACGCACTTTTCTTTCCACGCCGGCAAAGCTTCGCTTGTGAATGAGGCTGCGTAACATCAGTTAATTGACAAGCAATGGGTAATCGCATTAGTTTTGCGCCCAATAAATGTCAGTACCCGCTCGCAAGGGGACCACTTTTTCATCGCCAAATTCAAAATGTGTTGGCATTTGCCAAGTGCGTTTTTCCAAGGTTATTGTGTTTGTATTGCGTGGCAGGCGGTAAAAATCTGCGCCATAAAAACTGGCAAAGCTTTCTAATTTGTCCAAGGCTTGTGCTTGTTCAAAGGCTTCAGCATATAAGGCGAGCGCTGCTGGGGCTGTGTATATCCCTGCACAACAACACCCCGATTCTTTAGCAGATTGGGCGTGAGGAGCGCTATCGGTGCCTAAGAAAAATTTCGGATTGCCGCTTGTCGCCGCTTGTAACAAGGCTTGACGGTGATTTTCACGTTTTAGCACAGGCAAACAATAATGATGGGGACGAAGCCCCCCATTAAAAATGGCATTACGATTTAATAATAAATGATGGGCTGTGATGGTTGCTGCTAGATTTTTGCCCATATTGGTGACATATTCTACCGCTTCTTGGGTAGTGATGTGTTCTAGTACCACTCTTAGCGCAGGAAAATGCTCTAATAAGGGATCAAGCATTTCTCCAATAAAAACTTTTTCACGATCAAATATATCTATACTTGCCGCCGTCACTTCGCCATGTATTAATAAAGGTATATCATAAGTTTGCATGGCTTCGAGCAAATGCCACACTTGGCGCAAATCTCTGACACCATTTTCTGAGTTAGTCGTTGCCCCAGCAGGATAGTATTTAACAGCAACAACCTGTTCGCTCTCTTTTGCTTTGGCAATTTCTGCCACCGGGGTATTTTGAGTGAGATAAAGCGTCATCAGTGGATTAAAGTCAGTATTTGTGGGGAGCGCCGCGCAAATGCGCTCTCGATAAGCCAACGCTTGATCGACTGTTGTGATAGGCGGTTTTAAATTAGGCATCACGATGGCACGGGCAAAGCTTTGAGCCGTCGCATCGACTATTGAAGCCATATTAGCACCATCGCGTAGATGTAAGTGCCAATCATCGGGTTGAGTTAATGTGATGCGGTGCATAATGAAATATCGTTCTAAACAAAATTTGAATTTTTTAGGTTATTCACACAGCAAGAACTACAAGGATTTGAATAAAGCCGTGATAAGTCAAAATCTGTTTGGCGGATGAACTTTTTGGAATGCTAAAAATCCGATGTCTTTAAAGACATCTTTTGTATACTAAACATTATACCGATTAAATTTAAGCCCTTATTTTCATATTTTATGAATCCCTGTAGTTAAGGAATGGCCTTCCAATTTCCACCAGTAAGTATTTTTTCAGGTATGCACTTCGGTAGAAATTTATTTTGGGTGAGGACACTTACCAAAATAAATTTCTTCCTCCCGCATACCATAATCCTCACCGAGCTGACAAATCCTTATGAATAGTAGCCGCCGCATCCTTCCCTGCGCCCGCTGCTAAAATCACAGTCGCCGCTCCTGTCACCGCATCCCCGCCAGCATACACCCATTTTCTGGAAGTTTGAGGTTTGTCTTTATCAACGACTAAACAGCCATGTTTGTTTTTTTCCAGCCCTGGGGTGCTATTTACAAGGAGTGGATTCGGTGAATTACCAAGAGATAATACAACATTATCTACAGGTATCACAAATTCTGAACCTTCGACAGGTATGGGGCGAGATCGTCCTGAGTCATCAGGTTCTCCCAATTCCATACGCACACATTTGACGCCTGTTACCATGCCTCTGTCGTCGCCAATAAATTCAATCGGATTTGTCAGCCAATGGAATTTGACGCCTTCTTCTAGTGCGTGGTGGTATTCTTCAACACGCGCTGTCATTTCTTTTTCTGTGCGTCGATAGATGCTCATGCCTTCTTCTGCGCCGACGCGCAATGCTGAGCGTATGGCATCCATTGCGGTATTGCCTGCGCCAATGACGGCAACTCGCTTGCCAACATACAAGGGCGTGTCGGCTTCAGGAAATTTGTAAGATTGCATCAGGTTGATGCGTGTCAGAAATTCATTGGCAGAGTAAACACCGTTGAGATTTTCTCCAGGTATGCCCAGAAATCTTGGCAATCCTGCGCCTGTGCCAATGAAGACGGCTGAAAAGCCCATTTTATCAAAGAGATCGTCAAGTTGGATGGTTTTTCCGACGACGACATTACAAACGATTTCAACCCCAATGTCTTTTAATAAATCTATTTCCCAGTCCAGAATATCATTAGGTAATCTGAACTCTGGAATGCCATAACGCAAAACGCCGCCTGGTGCGTGCAATCCTTCGTAAATGGTCACCGGATAACCTAATCGCGCCAGTTCGCCGGCACAAACTAATCCTGCGGGTCCCGCGCCAATCACAGCAATACGTTCTGGGCGATGGGGCTTTTTAGGGGCTTCTGATTTGGGTTGTTCGCGTTCCCAATCAGCGACAAATCTTTCTAAATAGCCAATGCCTACCGGTTTAAATCGACTCGCCATGTGGCAAACGCGTTCACATTGGTCTTCTTGTGGGCAAACGCGACCACAAACGGCAGGCAGTGGGTTGGCTGAGCGCAGAATTTCTGCGGCTTTTGAAAAATTGCCGGTTGCTATT
>CAYFOB010000005.1:0-6177 GCA_964344525.1 uncultured Thiomargarita sp. | reverse complement strand
ATGTGGACAGGACACCCTTCGACACACAGCGGATCTTGGCACCGTAAGCATCGTTCGGCTTCAAAGGCGGCGTGATCCTTGGAGTAACCTTGGTTCACTTCAAGAAAATCTTGTGCTCGAAGCATGGCATCACGTTCAAGCATTTTGGTTTTTTTTACACGCTTAGCTGGCATGATCCCTCCTTCATTTGCCGTTCTGCCGCCAATTTTTCTTGCTTAACATACATCTTATTACGTTTGACTGCTTCGTCAAAGTCCACTTTGGACGCATCAAACAAGGGACCATCAACACAGGCAAATTTGACTTCATCGCCAACAGAAACGCGGCAACAGCCACACATGCCATCAATCATTAATGGGTCCATGGAGACTTGGGTGGCAATGCCAGTATCACGCATGGTATTGGCAACGGCGCGCATCATGGGCATAGGTCCAATGGCGATCACATGATCCGGTTTTCCTGGTCCATCGCCATCAATCAATTGTTGGAGTCGTTCGGTGACGAGTCCTTTGAATCCCACCGAGCCGTCATCGGTGCATAATTCCAAATTGTCACAAACTTCACGCAATTCATCAATCAAAAGCAATAGGTGATCATGACGTGCGCCCAGAATAACGGTGGTACGATCTCCCCGTTCTTTGAGTTCGCGCATTAAACACCATAGAGCGGCAGAGCCAAATCCACCACCGACACCAATCACATGTCCACCGGGCGGAATTTGGGCGGCTTGTCCAAGTGGTCCCAGCACATCTAAGATGTTATCTCCTGCTTCGTGGGCCCCTAACAGCCGACTTGTTACGCCGACTTCTTGAACCACAATCGTCACCGTGCCGGCTTTGGCATCAAAATCGGCAATGGTTAACGGGATACGTTCTCCGCCTTCTCGCACCCGAACAATCACAAATTGTCCCGGCTTGGCGGCAGCAGCAATCATTGGTGCCTCAAAGCGAAACAGTTTGGTGATGGGCGTTAAGAGTCGTTTTTCAATAATTTTAGGCATATTTGTTAAAGCTCCTCATGTTCGTGCATCGCCTTGAGACGTCGCCACCGTCTATCCACTTCTGCTTCAAATGATTTCAGAAGTTCGACATTTTTAGGACTGAGCAGATGTTTGGTTTTTCCCATTCTCTTGAGCCAATCTGCAACGGGCAAACGTGTTTCTAAAATATCTGGATTGTAGGTAATTTTGGTTTTTCCGTGTTCAACTTCATATAAGGGAAAGAAACAGCAATCCAGCGCGGCTTGCATTACTGATTGCGCCACACTGTTTGGTGTATCCCAGTTTAATGGACAAAATGACATGACTTTGCCATACACCAATCCTTCGCGTTTGGCATACCATTGGGCTTTGGCGACTTTACGCATTAAGTCTTCTGGAAATCCTTCGCTGGCGGTGAAAACATAAGGTATGTGACAGGCTGCCATAATTTGGGCAGTGTCTTTATGGTGAAAGCGTTTGCCAGATTGGGCGCTACCGATTTCGCTGGTAGCTGTGCGGTGTCCTATCGGTGTCGAGTAGGAAAGCTGAGAACCGCTATTCATGTAACCTTGATTATCATACTCAATGATGATCATTCGGTGGTTACGATTGGCGGCTCCAATGGCGGAACCCATGCCGATATCCATGCCACCGTCTCCGGTGATCATTAAAAAAGTTATATCAGAGGATTCTGGTAGTTCACCACGGCGCACTCTTTCATGGTACATTTCAACCAAGCCTGATAGGGTGGCAGGACCATTTTGGAATAGGTTATGAATGTAGGTGATTCTATGAGCGGTTTGGGGATATCCTGTTGTAACCACCATGCCACAGCCAGTGTGAAATAGCACAACAAGATCACCTTCTAACACGTTGTAGATTTGATGCAGCATTGGAAAAATGCCACAACCAGAGCATGCGGCATGTCCCGGTGCGATACGTTTTTCAACTTCGCTCATTGCCCATAAGGGTTCAAGTTCTACTTGCAATTGCCCTGTTTCTGGGTTTTGCGTTACTTTCGCCATGCCGCGTGAAACATCTTTGGCATCAATCGGTGCCATCCCTTCAGGCGGCTTGTGTTTTGCATCGCCTTTGTAGGTACCATAATAGTCAAACGGTATGGCATCATTGCTGTTTTGTGCCAGCTCAAAAAAGCGTTGGCATCCTCCTCATAAAAATCTTTGCCACCTAAGCCATAAATGCGACTCAACACGGTGGTGTGATTGTTTGAATCTTGTTGCAATGCGGCGCGGATTTCAAGTGAGAGGTTGCCACCATCAGCGCCATAGGAGTCAGCACGATCACCCACAACAATGGCTTTCACATTTTTGAGTGCCTGTCTGATGTCTTCAACCGGAAAGGGTCTCATCACATTGAGAGAGAGCACGCCGACTTTTTGTCCTTGTTCTCGTCGCTGATCAACCACATCTTTTGCCGTTTCTGCGGCGGAATTGAGGAGTACGACGGCATATTCTGCATCATCCATTTGATAAGCTTCTAAATTCAGATAACGACGCCCTGTCAATTTTTCCAATTCTCCTAACACGTCAGGAATCACCCGACGCGCCGCTTCCATAGCGAGGGAATGCTGCTTTTTATTGTTGATGGTATCAGGATCATTCATGTATGCCCCGAAAGTGACAGGCTTTTTAGGATCAAGCGCGGTGAATTCCGCCTTGGGTTCACCTAAAAATGTTTGAATCACCTCGGCATTTTCAAAAATTTGAATGCGGCGTTTTTGATGGCTGGTAAAAAAACCGTCGTAACAGACAATCACGGGCAAACGCACGTCCTCACTAATTTTAACGGCTGCCAAGTTGAGATCATACACAGCTTGTGGATCTCTCGCCAATAAAATGATCCACCCAGTATTTAAAGTAAAATACAAATCGGAGTGATCACAACGGATGTTGAGAGGCGCAGAAACGCTACGGGCAACAAGGTTTAGCACCATAGGCGCACGTGTGCCCGCTTGGACGGGGAGTTGTTCGAGTGCGTAAAGTAAGCCATTGGCTGAAGTCGCATTGAGAACACGTCCACCGCCTAAAGAAGCGCCATAGCAAATACCTGCAACACCATGTTCACCATCGCCAGCCACCATGCTAATTTGATGTTGACCATTGGCCTGCATTTGGGCAATATTTTCAGCCACTTCCGTAGAAGGTGTGATTGGGTAATGTCCCATGACATGAAAATTAATATCCCGTGATGCGAGTGCTGCGGCTTCATTACCGGAGAGAAAGTCGGTACGTTGTTTTGCGACATCACTCATTTTATAAACCTCCTTCAAATAGATTAACCTGTAATTGATCAACCAACCCTGGCGTTTCTTTTTTTCGTCTCAAAGTCCCTGTTGAGCAGCTTTCCACACAGCGAAGACACCCTTTACAATAACGATAATCTATTCCTTGTAAATGCATTTCACCATTTTCTCCTGGTTTCCAAACCAGACAAAAATCGGGGCAAACGATATCACAGACACCACAATGGACACATTTTTTAGGATCAAAAACAGGTACCCATCCCCAACGCAAAGCGCTGACATCGTTTGATACGGTGTTACCAGGGGTTGTTAAAACGCCACCAATAGGCGCTGTTTCATACCCAAAAATGGGTTGTGCTCTTTTGATTGGTAAATCACCATTTGCTTGTCCAATATGAGAAAGCGTTTCAATTTCTTTAGCACCGCGCCGGAAAGCTTTTTCATTTTGTACCACCAAATCTGGATAACGCTGAGCAATTTTTTCAGAAAAAGTTTCAAGCAGCATTGAAAAATCCAGAAAAGGCATTGCCGCACTCATTGCTCCTAAAAGGACGGCATTAATTTTTGACTTTTCTTTAAGCGCAATTTTTTGAGCATCAACCCGAATCACCTTTGTGGAACTGGGCAAACGAGATAAGAGGGCAGGTAATTTTTCGCCATCCGCCCCATTGTAAATAAGTACCCCATTCGCTTTCATGCCCGCAATTGTCATAGGATCATTAAATAAAGCACTATGAAAAACAACAATTACATCAGGTGAATCAATAGGCGTATTTGATCTAATCGGTTTATCAGGAGGGGCTAGACGAATAAATGAGCGCACTAATGATCCTTTTTGTTCAGAACCAAAGGAAGAAAAGTGAGCACCATTGAGATTCATACGCAATACTGCTGTTGTTGCCAAAATTTGCCCTGCGGTATGTGCGCCTAGCCCTCCAAGAGACTCAAACCTGATCCCAAAAAATTTTTTTGGGTCAGGGAGTGTTGTTTGTTCGTTCATGTTAGCTCCTTAACTAGGTTTTAATTGATCCTTTCTTAAAAATAATCCTTGTAGTTTTTATTAAATTGTTGCAATGCAGCAAAAAAAACGGATATAATTATACAATATTCAAATACATTTTGATTTATCATTTTGATCAAAAAAAATGATATTTAGATTATAAAAACTAATGATTTATGTTACGCACTCTTGTTCTCAAACCCCATTAAACTAATGGGATGAGTTATAAAAGCGGATAAAAATTAAGCCCAACGCTCTTTATTTCAAAAACTGCAAATCGGGTGGTACCTGTCCTTTGACAGTGGCACGTATTCCTCCCGCGACGCAGGAGCGTCGCAACAGGCATTCCTACGCTAAGGGAGTTAATTCGCTGGAATAACCAATACCGAACTCAACAGTTTTTGAGTATATTCTTGTTGTGGATTATCAAAAATTTCTGCAACACTACCTTCTTCTACTATCTTGCCACTGTACATTACTGCAACACGATCAGCAAAATGTCCAACAACGGACATGTCGTGTGTTATTAATAAGTAGGTGAGTCCCTCCTCGCGTTGGAGCGTTTGTAGGAGTTCTAGTATTTCTGAGCGTATTGATAAGTCTAAGGCGCTGGTTGGTTCGTCACAGATGATTAGTTTGGGTTTGACTGCCAGGGCTCTTGCGATGGCTGTGCGTTGGCGTTCACCGCCAGAGAGTTCGTGGGGAAAACGCGCTCTAAATTGTTCGGCTTTTAAACCCACTTTGCCCAGTATGCTATCAATCTGCGTTTGTCTTTCTTCATGGTTTTTGCCGATTCCCAGGGCTTGCATACCTTCTTCGATGATATCTCCGACTCTCATGCGAGGATTTAAGGAAGAGTATGGATCCTGGAAAATCATTTGTATCTGCCGGCGGCGTGTTTTTAATGCCTTTTTTGAGAGTCCCAAATCTCCCTCAAATATGATTTCGCCCTCCGTCGGTTCAAGGAGTCTGACTATGGCATTTGCAATCGTTGTTTTACCGCTGCCCGATTCGCCGACTATTGCAAGCGTTTTTCCCTGTTCAATCTGTAGTGAAATATCGTCAACCGCTTTGACATTATCGACGACACGGCGAAAAAGCCCTTTTCGCACTGGGAAATACACTTTGAGATTTTGAAGTTCCAATAAAAGTGCTTTATTTGGTACAGTTTCTGCGTTTTTCCTTTTTGTGAGCACAGAATTTAACAGTTGCTTGCTATACGGATGTTTGGGTGCTTTGAAAAATGCCTCTGTTGTGGCTTGTTCCAGAATTTGTCCAGAACGCATCACAGCCACTCGATCTGCCATTTTTGCGACGACACTTAAATCGTGAGTTATCAGGAGAATGGATAGATTTTTCTCCTTTTGAAGCATTTTGATCAGATCAAGAATTTGCATTTGGACGGTGACATCAAGCGCCGTTGTGGGTTCATCAGCGATCAATAGGGCGGGCTCACAAGCCAGTGCCATGGCTATCATAACTCTTTGTTTCATGCCGCCTGAGAGCTGATGAGGATACCAGGTGAGGCGTTGGGCTGGATCGGGAATGCCTACTGAGTCCAACAATTCGATCACGCGATGTTTTGCTTCTTTGGGGTGTAGATCAAAATGTAATTTGAGTGCTTCAATGATTTGTTCGCCAATTGTTAGCACCGGATTGAGGCTTGTCATCGGTTCCTGAAAAATCATCGAAATGCGTCGTCCACGAATTTTATGCATTGAAATTTCGGAAAGTGCGAAAATATCCTCTTTATCAAAATGAATCGCGCCTGATTCGACCAATGCAGATTCTGATAAAAGTCGCAGAATTGTCAGTGCCGTGATGGATTTGCCGCTGCCCGATTCACCCACTAGAGCGCGAATTTCACCGCTGTTGATGTGGAAACTGATGTCATTTACAGCACGCTCATTAGCACCGGCAAAACGAACACTTAAG
>CAYFOB010000004.1:29876-30796 GCA_964344525.1 uncultured Thiomargarita sp. | reverse complement strand
ATATAACTTTTTGTTAGTTTTTGTTAGCTAATAAGGTACTATGTGACAACCGTTTTTACCCTTACCTAAAATACGAACATATTGAGCAAAAGGATGTTCTTCATAGAATGTTGTCGTCAACACATTAATGCTCCCAGTTAATGGTTAATGAATGACCATTAACCATTAACAATTAACCATTAATCAGCATCGATATCAGCTTTTGCCAAATTATCGGGCATAAAAGGTAATATCTTTAAAGCCAACATAGTGAGCAATGCCGAAATAGCAATACCACTAAGACCTAACAAAATTTCCCAACCACTCGGAGTATAGGGATGTGCTGCTAATTCACCACCTGGCTTATCAAAAAAACCTGAAGATGTGACTTCCATACCCGGAAAAATGTCCAATGGATAAGCTTGCCCACCGATAATAATCACATACAACAAGGAAAATCCACCCACAATTGTTAACAACGAGGCTGCTACAATACTGGCACAGCTTTTCGTAAATCTTTCATGGTAAAGCAATAGCAATGGCAGTATAGTCCCCAAAAAGATATAACCACCCCAAAAAAGTATTGTATAGAGCCCCCCCCCTGCCAAGATAAAATATTCAACCCCATGACGACCCGTAAAATAGAGATGGCTAAGATGATAAACCAGCACAAAATAAAACACAGCACCAATAAATACGCCTAATAAAGTTTTTGGTCTGTGTAATATGTTGTTTCTCAAGGAACACTGTTTTTCCCAACAATCCATGAGCAATACGATTAAGAATACTGCGAGTCCCAAAGATAAAGAAAGCGCTATAAACAGGGGCGCCATAATCGCAGTATGATAAGCTTCCCGTGCCACCAAAAAACCAAAAATCGAGCCAGTACCAGTTGTCAGTATCAAGCGCCAGATAAAGGCAATTAAACCAGCTGTCGGATA
>CAYFOB010000004.1:25163-29866 GCA_964344525.1 uncultured Thiomargarita sp. | reverse complement strand
CCGCTCCATCATAAACCACAAATAGATGGCACAGATTATTAGAAATCCATTATATAAGAAAATATTCCACGCAAAAATGGATTTGAAATTGTAAGAGGTCATGGCAATCACAAGGCGATCTGGACGACCTAAATCCAACACTAAAACACTCAATCCACCAACAAGCAAAGTAATGGCAAGTAAAGCAGATAAGCGTGCCAGGGGGTGATAAAATATTTTACGAAACACAGAACTGATTGAGGCTACATTAAGCACCCCAGAGGCTGCCAAAATCAGAAAAATCGCAAATATATGTGGCATCCCCCACACAATTTGATTATTCATGCCGGTGATAACATGCCCATGATGTTCCATGTTATAAGCAGCCCATAAGCCCAGCAAAAGAAATAAAACTGATACAACAATACCACCATAAAACCGGACACTTTTGCCTTCAATAACGGAATAAGAAATATTTTTCATAACTTAAAGTCCTTGATAACGCACTCCTGGATTTAATCGCATATCAGGGCGCAAAGCCGTACTGCTGACCTCAGACAATTTTTTGTAAATCTCACTATTAGGATCATTTATATCTCCAAATAGCATAGCCTTATGACTACAAGCTTCTACACAAGCTGGTTGTTCTCCGTTATCAACCCGATAAACACAAAATGTACAAGCCTCAACAGTCCCTTTACCACGCGGGCTGTGAGGTTTTTGGTTTTCCAAAGATTCATGAACAAAAGATCGCGCTTTGTAAGGACAAGCCATCATACAATAGCGGCAACCAATACAAATATGCTTATCTACCAAAACAATACCATCAGCACGTTTAAAGGATGCACCCGTTGGGCAAACATCGACACAAGGCGGAAGTTCGCAATGCTGGCACATCACAGGCAAAGAATATTCTTTTTTGGTTTGCTTGTCGCGCAAACCTACTTTGCGTATCCATTGTGGCTTAATGTCATCCCGAGTTTCTTCAGTGATACCATGCTCTGTTGCACAGGCATTCACGCACTCATTACAGCCTGTCGCACATTTGCTGGTATCAATCAACATACCCCAACGTACTTTAGCACTCACAGAATCATCAGCGTGGTGAGCCATCGTAGCAGTATACAGGAGTAAACCTGGCGCCACCGTCATTCCTGCTACAACTCCGGTGGTTTTAAGAAAGTCACGGCGATTTTGAGTAGGTGAAATTTCCTCGTTCATGATTTTTATCTGATTAAAAATGTGGTTTGATGGTGTTTGACTTTTGTCGAACGAGTCATGTGGGAAAAATAAATGGGCATTTGAAAAACCAAATTTCTTTAAGAAACTTGGTTTTTCTGTTACCCAAGGACAAAACGTTAATTGAATGCGCTGTTGCAAACACAACGTTTGGTTGTTAGGATTCAATCCATTGATTTAACAAACCCTCAAGAGTTTCCTTCGTAAAAGCTTGTTGTTCATCTTTCTGAAGCCCCTTCCAAAGTTCCCATTGTAGTTTGTTTTTTCCCTCTTCATGGAGTAAGAGCATAACCTTGTGAGGGTTGTAACCACGATGGAAAACATCAATTCTACCAACCGCACCCAAAATATTCATCTCAACAGGCCGGAATATTATCTGATGCCCCCCCACCAAGTCTAACTCAAGTGAATCAATTTCATAGTTTCCTAAATTTTCTTCAGCCAACACTTTGATTGTGTTGGAGTTGAAGGTGATGTAGCCGCCTTTGGCATGCTCAGACAGCCAAGTTTGAACCTTTTTGTATAAGGCATTAACTTGCTTAGCCCAAGCATTCTTTCTGGCTTCTCCGTCAAGAGAAGATTCTGGTTGTTTCGCAGCGAGTTTCTTGAGCTTATCAGCAAAAGGCATTGCAGTAAGAAGGCGTGGTGGCGTTTTTTGGGCCTTCTTTGTTCCAACTTTAGCAGCCGCTTTAGAAGCTTGAGCCCTAGATGTTTGAGTCTTGGAGGCTTGAGTCTTAGGCGCTTGAGTCTTAGACGCTTGAGTCTTAGACGCTTGAGTTTTGGATGCTTGAGTCTTAGACGCTTGAGCCTTGGACGTTTTAGAAGACGTTTGAGTCTTAGACGCTTTTTCTCCAAAAATACTATCCCATGCTAACGTATCCCTATTTTTTACCTCAAAATAGCCATGACCTTCCGCAAATTTGAGAATCGGGTTATTGAGAGTGATTTTCTCAAATTCCTTTAGGATATCCAAATTGTTCTCAAAAATGCTTGCGTCAGCTTGAACGTTGTGTATCTTTGCCTTTCCAAACAAATTGACACCTTTACCAATATCACTAAACCCAAGCGCCTTGAGGGAATTTAAATATTCCCCAATTGACGCAAACATTTCTTTTTTGTATTCCTTTTCTGGCACACCAAGCATTTGTTCCATCCTCTTCAATCGGGTGGAGGTATGGAATTTTTCGACCTTCGTTTCAAAACGCTTGCGTTTTTCTGAAAAGCCCCATAAAAATAGCCCTTCAGTCACAGGAAATGACTCTTGGTCTGGTATCAAACAAGCAAAGCCTTCATTAAAACGAAAGCCATGAAACTCAACAATTTTTCGAGCAAATTGTTCGATTTGTTGTTCAATTGACATTTTTTTCTCCAAACGAAAATCACGTACAATCATTACTGCAAAATTTTGCCCTATGCCAATTGATATTTGGCAAACATCGAAGGTGCAGCACCTCAATTTCTGGACAACTCGATTTCACAAATCAAAAAATGCAAGATTTACCTTGCTTTTTGGATGCCTATTCCAACATGGAAAATCAACATCTCTATTATCATAAAAGTAAATCAAGAGAAGTGCAAGTGCAAAAACTTCAAACATTCATTTTGTAGTTCCGCCAGCGTAGTACCTATTGCGGCTTGCTGGCATGACATTGGAAACAGTCAATGGTTACAGCAGCGTAACTATGGCAACTACGACAAAAATGCTTAGAGCCTTCTTTGATATTCGGATAATTTCCATCGGCGTCTGGTACCACATGACAATTAATGCATTCCACCAAACTGTATTTTGTGGAACGCACCCCGCGATGCATGGTATCATCACGATGATGTTTGAGATACCAACCATGATTGCGGCGTATATCTTCAATTTCTTCCATACATTTTTGTGTATCAGAAAAATTCTGTTTGGCTTTAGGCGGTTGAGGTATAGGTACATTTCCGCCCTTTGTTGGTTCAGCTGCACTGACAGCTACACTTAACACTAATCCGATACCTAGTTTTCCTAACAGTTTTATACTTACTTTCATATCACTTCCAAAATTTGGGGAAATGTTCTATAACAGGTGGCAATGGTATTTCATTATTTTTCATTAGTCAAGAAGTATTTTTAATTAATGATTTATTTGAAGGAGTTCCACACCGCTCTTTGACACCAAAGTCTTCTGGTGCTGTATAACTTCCAAATAACGAGAAAATTCTCTTCAAATAAAATTTGGAAAAGAATATCAGATAGCTTAGAAACGAATGCACTTAGCGCCCCCAAAAAAAAAGGTAGTGTTCCAAAAGGTAGTGGTAAATCGTTTAAAACGATCACCACGACTGATTGGGACACTACCGATTATTTTTAAGGAAATTATGGTTTTTCCTAAATTTCACTATTACCTAAAACAATGGCATCACTAACTAACTGATGAACACTGACGATTTGATCCATTTCAAAACCATAATAAGGCAATATTTTCGTGAATTGGCTTTTACAAATCGCACAAATCGCAGCCATGTGAGTCACGCCATAATTATCAACAACATGTTTTAAAGCTTCCATGCGTGGTAATGCGCCTTTTACACGTAATTCCATCAAATCATCTGTTAACAAACCACCACCACCACCACAGCAAAAGGTTTGATCTTGAATCGTATCTGCTGGCATATCGTAAAAATAATTACAGGTTGCCTTGATAATTTCACGGGGAATAACAAATTGCCCACCCGGCATATTACCCATCCGGCTAGCCCGTGCGACATTACAGGAATCATGGAAAGTCAAGCGGCGGTGATCGTTGGCCGATTTATCCAGTTTTAACGCACCTTTTTGAATTAAATCATAAGTAAATTCGCAAATATGTTGTGGAATAGGATAGCGTTGGTCAAGAAAATCAAATGGTCCAGCTAGGGTATTTAAAAAACTATAAGCCACACGCCAAGCATGTCCACATTCACCAAAGATGATACGTTTCACTTTTAAATCAAGCGCAGCCTCACGAATACGTAATGCCACACGGCGCATATTTTCATAGCTACCGATAAACATGCCAAAATTAGCCGCCTCAGACGCGTGTGAACTCAGCGTCCAAGAAATCCCTGTTTGGTGAAAAACTTTCGCGTAGCCTATTAAACCATCAATATGAGGCTCGGCAAAAAAATCTGCCGAAGGTGTGACCAAAAGCACCTCTGCGCCTTTTTCATCCAAAGGCAAGCGTACATCTACGTCAGTATCATCCTTAATATCTTCTTCTAAACCCTCTAAGGTATCGCGTAAGGCCGGTTCTGGTAAGCCTAAATTATTACCAATTTTGTAGACTTTACTGATAATCTCATTACAATATTTTTGGCCTTTACCCACGACATCCAAAATTTCGCGTGCAGCCATCGAAACATCAGCAGTATCTATTCCATAAGGGCAAAACACACTACAGCGGCGACATTCAGTACATTGAAAAAAGTAATAAAACCATTCTTTTATTACATCTTCTGTTAGTTTTTTA
>CAYFOB010000004.1:18926-25153 GCA_964344525.1 uncultured Thiomargarita sp. | reverse complement strand
AACACAGAACAACGGCGGCATTGTGAACACTGATGATAGTAATTATACCAATCATCAAGCACCTCCTTGGTGAGGTCTTTTGCACCTACCAGCTTGGGAAACAATTTTCCAGCCCAGGTAAAATAGCGGCGATAGACTTGCCGCAATAAATCTTGCCGGGCAACTGGCATATTTTTGGGGTCGTTAGTGCCTATCATATAATGGCACTTGTCTGTACAAGCGCCGCATTTCACACAGGAGTCCAAATAAACCCGCAATGAGCGATACTTTTTCAACAACTGGCCCATTGTATCAATGGCAACTTCTTGCCAATTGTCCACCAACTCACCCGGAAAATTTAATGGCTCCTGCATATTTGGCTTAGCAACAAAGGGACCTTCCCCCCTCATCGCATCGACTTTAATAATTGGTATGACCGGATAGGGTCTGAATGCAGGTGTCTCAAAATTTGCTTTAGCCATAACCCCTCCTTACTGCGACGTTTCTAGTTTGAGCGCCCAGGGGGCAACATGACGTTTTTCCCGCGCATTATCAATTTGGTTACGACTGGGACTAAAAAATACACCTGGCGCATGCAACAATTTGCTAAATGGAAAAATAATCATTAATAAGATAACGGCCGCAAGATGCAATAATAGCAAACTATCAGTAGGAAGGGGTTGCCAATTGAAAAAGTTAAAATACATCACACTCAACATGAAGGCTTTAAACTGGACAATGTCTGTATGTACGACAAAACTCATCAGAGTCCCAGTGCCACCAATCACAAGCAGCAAAATCAACATTAAATAATCGGATGGACTGCTGATGTAGCGTATTCTTTCGACATAGATACGTCGTACCAATAAACCGAGCAAACCGATCAACATGATAAAACTGCCATATTTACCAATGGGTTGCAACAGGACTACCCAAGTCCAGACAGGTTCAGTGAAATAGCGCAGATGACGAAGCAGGACAACCCACAAAGCCCCATGAAACATCATGCCAAATAACCAAATCCATTTGTTTGAGCGAAATAAGCTGCGAAACAACACAACTTCACTCAGCACTCGTAACACGACACCCCATTGTGTCATGGGGGCCGGCATGGTGGGCACTTTCAAAGGTGCTGGTGTTTTGGCATATTGATAAATCTTATGAGCCAATCCACCTATTAAAATTAGGGTTGCTAGATAAAATGAGAGGGCGTAAAACGTAGTCCAAAATCCCATAAGTGCATCCTTTAACCCTCACCCAACCCTTCTAGGGAGAGGGGATCCCCACCCCCATAAAGGGAATGGGTGAGGGATGGTTTCGTTAAGCTTTAGACGCAGCCAGTCGGTTTAGGTAAACCAGCGAAGCGACAGGCTTGTTTAGCTGGGCCATAAGGAAACAACTCATATAAATATTTGCTGTTGCCTTTGTCTTTCCCTAATTTCTTACCAATTGCTTTGGTCAGCACCCTGACAGCTGGTGCTATTTGATACTCATCGTAGTAATCACGCAGAAAGTTAATCACTTCCCAATGATTTTCTGTGAGTTCAATCTCATCTTGAGTTGCCAAAACTTTGGCTATATCTTCATTCCAATCAGCCAGATTGGTCAGATAGCCTTCTTCATCAGTATCAACGGTCTTACCGTTAACTTCAATTGCCATTATATATCATCCCCTTAGATAAAATATTAAAGACAGTGACAATTTTATTGAATTTTAAATAAAATTATCTTTGTAAACTATAAAGCACAAACTTTATACCCAAGCTTGTACTGTTTTATTTTCCGCAACCAAATCAACGAAGCCTGCATAATCTGTCGATTTGATGCCATCAATGACATTATCTGTTCGCATGCCTCGTGCTTCAAGATCAGGCACTAGAACGTAGATATTGTAACTTTTCAAAGCCTCAGTGAGAAGCCCTTCAAAGCGTGTACCCTTGAGTGCGCCATAAATGCCATCTTCAAACAACAAGATACTATGATCTTGGCGGGCAAAACGCAAACAATTCTCTAGAGAATTTTTCTCAAACGGTGATTTATTCACAGTATGTAATGTCATGCCATCCTCCCGCCTAAAAACTTAAGACAACGTCTTGTTGTTCCATCAATTCAGCCATTTGTGCGACGTCTAATATTTCAACATCCACAAGCAAATCGTCTTCAGACAGTCCGCGTTCTTCCATAGACTTTTTATCGACATAGAGTTTTTCTACATCGTAACCCTCAAGGGCGCGGTAAGTCTTGGAAAAATCTTTCATACCTATTCCCGACGATACTGAGGTCTGTTGATTTTTTTTCAATTGATAGATGCCATCATCAATAAAGACTAAACTGACATCTTGATCAAATGCGGCCCCAATCAACACGACTTCTAGGGATTCTAAAGCATAGATGGAACCATAAGGTGCTTTACGGTTCACATACAAAAATTTTTTGACTACACCTTCTTCGTCTTCCATTTATTATCTTCTCCTCTTGAGTCAGTCTCCAAAAACCACCAATCGTTCTGATTGTATGCCTGCCTCAATCAGTTGACCTAAGCCAGAAATGCGAAATCCTTCTGCGATGTTATTCGCATCTTTGCCTTGGCGTTTGGCTTCATTCTCATCTAACATACCACGCCGTTGCGCTGCTGCGATACACAAAACCAAATCAAGGTTATGTTCTTTAGCTAAGTCTGACCAGCGGTTGACAATATGACGATCATCTTGCGGTGGCACGGTTAAGCGCGACCCATTATTAACACCATCATGATAAAAAAAGACACGAAAAATTTCATGTCCTTTTTCTAACACTGCTTTCGCAAATTGATAAGCAGAGTCTGAGGCTTGATGTTGATATGGGCCTTCATTGACCAAAATACCAAACTTCATTGTATGGATTTCCCCCCTTTTTTAATGGTTAATGGTTAATTCACCATTAACCATTCACCATTGATTAAAAACGGATGTGTGTTGAAGCATTCAAGCTGCGGCGTGCACCATGCCAATTGTCAATATGGAACTTGGTAAATGGCAACTCCGTTACTTCAAAGAAACGAGGCCAGCCAATTCGTTCTACCCAATCAGAAATGCGTTCCCAATCTCTGGCATCTTCTTTGTACACTTTCAAGATTTTTTTGAGAATGGTAGCGACTTCTGGCCAACGGGGGGGATTGTTAGGAATACCAGCTGCAACGAGCTTTTGGAAAGTTGGCTTGCTACGAGCATTAGAGTGATTGCCCCCCACCCAAATGGCGAGTTTGGAATTTTCTGGATCATTGATCTGCATGGGCGGACATGGTGGATAACAAGCACCACAGCAGATACATTTTTTCTCATCCACTTCCAACGAGGGTTTACCATTGACCAACGCAGGACGGATAGCAGCAACTGGACACCGTGCCACAACAGCAGGACGTTCACAGACATTGGCAACCAAGTCGTGATTAATCTTAGGTGGTTTGGTGTGTTGAATGTTAATGGCGATATCGCCTTGTCCACCACAATTGATTTGACAGCAAGATGTGGTCATATGTACCCGGTTAGGCATATTTTCGTTGGTAAATTCCTCATGCAATTCATCCATCAACGATTTTACAACGCCAGAGGCATCAGAGCCGGGAATATCGCAATGCAACCAACCTTGTGTGTGTGCAATCATAGTGACGGAGGGACCCGTACCGCCAACCGGAAAACCTTCAGATACCAGCTTGTCAATCAATGGTTGCACCTTGGCTTCATTGGCAACCATAAATTCAATGTTGCTGCGAATAGTAAAACGAATATGACCCTCTGCGTAATCATCCGCAATATCGCAAAGTTTCCGAATGGTGTACAAATCCATTTGCCGTTGGGTACCGGCACGCACAGTCCAAATTTTATCGCCACTTTTCGCAGTGTGGCATAATACTCCGGGACGAGGACGCTCATGGTATTTCCATGCCCCATAATTTTTCGTCATAAGGGGGTGCATATATTGAAACGGATCTGGCACACCGGTTTCTATGGGCATCCGTGGTGGCATAAATAACCTCCTAAAATAGTCGAATATTATAATATATTGATAAATAAAGCCGAAAGCAGCCTTATCTTACAATAAAGATAGGGTCTTATGCTACCCCCCTTCTAAAAAAAAGAGGGGCATAACGGATTTAGGCCGCCAATCGTTGTTCTTCTGCTTTACGATCAAACCACTTTTGGGCTTCTTCATCCCAACCATCTGTCCTGACGTAAGAACTTCGACGAGGCTCAGATACCATATTAGGATCAACATCCAAACCAATCCCTTCAAGGAAATTAGGTAAACCGATACGTTCAATCATTTCCCCTGTTCGTTCATGTTCTAACGCATTTTCTGCGAAAAAGTCAATGACTTCTTCTGCAAGTTCCGTGAGTTTCTCAAAATCTTCCTCTGTGTCTAATTTCATAAATGGCACAATCACCGTACCCATAAAATCACCAACCTTCAAGGTACGTTTACCACCTATAAGAATCGTCACGCCTTTGTCATCACCAGGAGACAAGGCTTTAGTCATCACGTTAATGCAATGCATGCAGCGCACGCAATTACGGTTATCTACAGCCAAGGTATTGTCATCATTAAGTGACAAAGCATGGGTTGGGCAACGAGTAATTACGTTGTCAATCACATACTTGCGTCCTTTATCAGCGACAAAAGCTTGGACTTCAGCTTGATCGACTTTCATGTCATCGCGCCAAGTGCCAATCACAGAAAAGTCAGACCGTTCAATTGAATTCATGCAATCGTTGGGGCAACCTGATACCTTGAATTTAAATTTGTAAGGCCGTTTATGTTTGTGATAATTCGCTAGATTACCACCAGGTTATTGTACCTGCTCATACTTTCGTATGAGACCAGACTATATCTTCATCCTTATCTAGGATGCTGCTTGTTTCGGATTCGCTTGAATCCTACTTCCTTTTGGAATAGTCGTTGAACTGGCTTCATTATATTTTTTGATCTCTGTTAGCAATTGGTTCAATGAGATAGAACACTTTCTTCCTTTGATTCTATTCTCTTTCCAACTCACAAATTCTAAATTACAGATATGTTCCACAATCTTAGGATCTATATTATGAGAATATCCATAATATATAGAGACCTTATGATCTAACTGAGTAGCTGATGCTGTTCCACATAATCCGCGTTTCTCAGCACCTTCTAAAGAGTGCAAATCCCATTTTTGGGTTTCAGAATAAACATTTGATTTATATTCCTCATAGCTCTCTTTATCATCTTTCCAATTTGGATGATCTGATCCTCGAGTCACCTTAAAAACATGTTGGGCATAAGGGCCTGATTGATCTTTGTGAATCTTTGATAAACTATGGGCTTGTTTACGTCTACTCTCAACAGAAAAAGCGCCTATTTTATTATTTGCTTGTTTTTTTGTTATTAGGGATAAATGTTGTTTATTTTTTTTCCCTGCTGCAGATTTATAAAATTCTGTTTTCAATTGAGAAAGATGATGACGCTTTACCTCAACTCGACATTCTCTACAGTATTTATCAGCAAATTTGCTTCGAGTAATATTTTTATACATCTCAAAATATTCAGCCCCACAAACATCACAAATGCACACAACCAATTTTCGGCTGTTTTGAGCCAGTTGTTCAACATGTTTTGTTTTGATCATATTTGAATACAATAAAGCCTAGCTGCTGATTGCCCAATCCATTGTCTTTTCAAACTTTCGCACTTGTCGTTACCAACTATGCTGTAGTGTCAATGGCTCTAAGGGTTTTCCAGCAATTAAAGCAGTTTATTACCTCAATATTACTATTGAGGACCCCTATATACTAAGGGCAGGACGATGCATGTCATCAAGAAAGTTATTTACCAAGGTGCGAAGAATTTTTTGCTCATTGGCGCAAGATTGTTCGCAGCGGGCAGCACCCACGCAAGACATTCCCGTCCGCACAGCGGGACCAGCACCACCTAAATCAAAACCGATCTCATTAAGAGCATCAAAGGCATCTTGAACTTTTTCGGACGTTGCGCCTTGGAACATAATATCGCCACTTTGCCCATGAAAGGCGATTAACCCAGAACCATGTTTTTCCCAAATATCACACAGTTGACGCACGATTTTGGTGTTATAATGCATACCTGCTGGTGGTTGGATACGCAAGGTATGGAACTCTTTGGATACAGGATATTGAGCTGCTACCTCAGAAAAGCGTGGGATAATACCACCTCCATAACCAAGAACGCTCAGCGTTCCCCCCGTCCAAGAACCTTTGCGG
>CAYFOB010000004.1:12472-18893 GCA_964344525.1 uncultured Thiomargarita sp. | reverse complement strand
CCTAACAGATCAATCATCGTATCTTGATATTGTTTACCCTCATCTTTGGCAAGACGTTTGAGCCCAGTCACGAAACTAGGCCAAGGGCCACTTTCCAGTTGATCAAGCATTGGTGTCTCATGCATTGCTTTACTCATGTCTACGAGCTCCTTTGGTTTGAGGAAATTTCTTTTGATAGCTATATTAAACTATCACAACAGCATGAAATGTGTTTTGGGTGACTTCCCTTGTATGCACTGTGTACAAAGCGCTTGATAAATCACCCTTTCATAAAATAATAATTTTATGATATTTAGTCAAGCAATTTTTTCGATATCGAAAAAATCCAACAAGACTTTAAATAGAACTAAACCTATAGTAGACTATTTTACTCAAGAATTACAACCTATTCAAAATAAATTAAGCTTATAGAATGAGCTAACTAAATTAATGGGAGATTAATTATCAAAACTATAATGTTTATTTATACATACAATAAATTTATTTATTAGGGAAAAGGGGGTATTGTGAGTATTATATAGATGTCTATCTTTTATTGTAAATTTTGATGGCAATTAAGTTCACAAACCTGCTTTTATAGCCCTCCAAATTTTGTTCCAAACCTTGTGCTTTAAATAAAGCATAAATTTTTTTGTCCTGAACAAATTAACCATTCATTATATATAAAAAGATTAATGTAGACTATTTTTTTTGGAAAACAATATAAGAAAATTTGAGTATTTTAATTTATGAAAGTACAATTATCCGTGTTGGAAAAATGCCTACTTGATAAAAAGTTTATATAACTATAAATTATATTTATCATACGAGGATGTGAAATAGCAAACTTGAAAATCGATTGCTTTTTATTCAAATTAAACGGGAGGTAATATGCCCTTGAAGATAGGAATTCCCAAGGAAATCCATACCGGGGAAAAACGTGTGGCAGCGACTCCGGATACAACAGAATGGCTCCTGAAATTAGGCTTTACGGTTGCCATCGAAGCTGGGGCGGGGGATAACGCCCATTTTTCTGATGAAGCCTACAAGGAAGAGGGAGTCGAGATTGTAGAAGATACTAAAGCACTGTGGGCAAATTCAGACATTATACTGAAAGTCCGTGCGCCTGAACCACATCCTACCCTTGCTGTACATGAATCTGATCTTCTGCAAGAAGGTGGATGCCTTATCAGCTTTATTTGGCCAGCCCAAAACTCAGGATTGATGGAAAAATTGGCGGCTCGCAAAGCCACTGTGTTGGCAATGGACAGTGTGCCCCGTATATCCAGGGCACAAAAGCTGGATGCTCTCAGTTCTATGGCTAATATTGGTGGGTATCGTGCTGTCATAGAAGCCGCTAACCATTTTGGACGCTTTTTCACCGGGCAGATCACTGCAGCCGGTAAAATTCCACCTGCTAAAGTCATGGTTATCGGTGCCGGTGTGGCCGGTCTCGCTGCGGTGGGTGCTGCTAATGGATTAGGGGCTATTGTACGTGCCTTTGATACCCGTCCTGAAGTCAAGGAACAAGTTGAGAGTATGGGTGCTGAGTTCCTAGAATTGGATTTTGAAGAGGAGGCCAGCGGTGCGGGTGGCTATGCCAAGGTAATGAGCCCAGAATTTATCAAGGCTGAGATGGATCTGTTTGCGCGTCAAGCCATGGAAGTGGATATCATCATCACTACTGCTTTGATACCTGGCAAACCCGCCCCCGAATTGATCACAGCTGGCATGGTGGAATCCATGCGTGATGGTAGTGTGATCGTTGATATGGCAGCGGAGCAAGGTGGCAACTGTGCTTTGACTGAACCCGGCAAAGTGGTTGTTAAACATGGTGTTACTTTGATTGGGTACACGGATTTACCCAGCCGATTGCCGACTCAATCCAGTCAACTTTATGGGACAAATCTGCGCCATTTGCTGAGTGATTTATGTAAAGAAAAGGATGGTCAAATCAATGTAGACATGGAAGATGATGTTATTCGAGGCGCGACTGTGATCAAAGAGGGTGAAATCACTTGGCCACCTCCGAAACCTAAGATTCAAGCCATTGCTACGTCTCCTAAAAAAGAAACAGCCGCACCAGCACAAGCTGCGCCCGAGGAGGAAAAATCTAAGGGCTGGGGGAGTGTGGTGTTCATGCTCATTGGAGCGGCGTTGTTGCTAGGGCTTGGTCAAGTTTCTCCACCGGCTTTCTTAGCACATTTCACCGTTTTTGTATTAGCTTGTTTCGTTGGTTATCAGGTTGTTTGGAATGTGACTCCTGCTTTACACACGCCGCTAATGAGTGTGACTAATGCGATCAGTGGAATCATCGTTCTTGGTGCTTTGTTGCAGGTATCAGGGGAAATGACGAGTATAGTGACTATTCTAGCAGCAGTGGCGATTTTAGTTGCTACGATTAATATCAGCGGTGGTTTTCTTGTTACTCAGCGTATGCTGCGGATGTTTCAAAAATAATAAATAGGAAAATGGAGATTAATGATGACTGAAGGTTTACTGACAGCTGCCTATATTGTCGCTAGCATCCTGTTTATTTTAAGCTTGGGTGGACTAAGTCACCAAGAAACCGCACGTCGTGGCAATATTTATGGCATTATTGGTATGTTAATTGCCGTTTTTGCTACTATTTTTGGTCCTTTAGTAACCAGCTATGAGGTGCTTGCGGGTACTATGATTGTTGGTGCGATCATTGGTACCTTTCTAGCTATTCGAGTTGAAATGACTGGTATGCCTCAACTCGTTGCTATGTTGCATAGTTTCGTGGGTTTGGCTGCCGTTTTAGTGGGATTTGCCAATTACCTTGATCCGACGGCGAGTTCACATTTTACTGGCGCTGAAAAAATCATCCATGAGGTAGAAATTTATTTGGGTGTGCTGATTGGTGCGGTGACATTCACTGGTTCAGTGATTGCTTTTGGTAAATTGCAAGGTGTTGTTGGTAGTAGACCTTTGCTTTTGCCAGCACGCCATTTTTTGAATTTGGGTATGGCTTTGGCCTGTGTCTGGTTAGGTGTTGAGTTTGTTAACCCTCAAACCTTTTCAAACGGCATGATGCCCTTGGTCATTATGACAATCATTGCTTTGGTCTTTGGTGTCCATATGGTCATGGCTATCGGTGGCGCAGACATGCCTGTGGTGGTGTCCATGCTCAACAGTTATTCAGGTTGGGCTGCGGCTGCTACAGGTTTTATGCTTGGAAATGATTTGTTAATTATCACTGGTGCATTAGTAGGCAGTAGCGGTGCTATTCTCTCTTATATTATGTGTCGCGCTATGAACCGCCACTTCCTTAGCGTTATCGCGGGTGGTTTTGGCACAACGGCTGGTGCCACCTCCGGTGGGGATGATGAAGGAAAAGAGGTTGTTAGCACGACAGTGGAAGAAACGGCGCAATTGTTCCAAGATGCTAAGAGTGTCATTATCGTTCCTGGTTATGGTATGGCAGTCGCCCAAGCACAACACCCCGTTTCTGAAATCACCAAAAAGCTTCGTGATAAGGGTATTACTGTACGCTTTGGTATCCACCCCGTTGCAGGACGTTTACCTGGACACATGAATGTTCTCTTAGCTGAGGCAAAAGTGCCTTATGACATTGTTTTGGAAATGGATGAAATCAATGAGGATTTTCCAGAGACTGATGTGGTTTTGGTGATCGGGGCTAATGATACCGTTAATCCAGCTGCACAAGATGATCCCAATAGTCCCATTGCTGGTATGCCTGTTTTAGAAGTTTGGAAAGCTAAAACCGTGATCGTCATGAAACGTAGCATGGCATCGGGCTATGCTGGAGTTGGTAATCCATTGTTCTTTAAGGAGAACACGCGTATGTTGTTTGGGGATGCCAAGGCAAGTGTCGATGCGATTCTTAAAAATATAGATGGTTAGTGGTTGATGGTTAATGGTTAATGACAATTAACCATTCGCCATTAACTAACAATTAACCATTCTTAACTACTAACACAAGGGAAAACGAATGAGTGAGATTAATTTAACATTTCGGCGCTTTAAAGATAATGACAACAGACATGTCAAATGGAATGAAGATGTCATTCAGGCAGGGGAATCTTACATTTGTCCGACGTATGTGCATCGTACTCCCCCTTGCCAAGGAAGTTGTCCTTCTGGTCACGATATTCGTGGCTGGCTATCTATTGTGCGTGGTTTGGACAAACCACCAAAAGGATTGAAGTGGGAAGAGTATGCTTTTCAACGCATGACTCAAGCCAACCCTTTTCCTGCTATTATGGGTCGTGTTTGTCCAGCACCTTGCCAAGACGGTTGTAATCGTAATGAAGTCGATGGTTTTGTTGGTATCAATTCGGTTGAGCAATACATTGGTGATTGGGCGCGGGAAAATAATATCCGTTTTCCAAAACCAACACATGAAACGGGTAAAAAAGTGGCAGTCATTGGTGGCGGGGTGGCTGGCTTGACTGCAGCCTATAATTTGCGTCGGCGGGGACATAGTTGTACTGTTTTTGAAGCCTATAGTTCGCTCGGCGGCATGATGTCCTTTGGTATTCCTGGTTATCGCATACCCCGCGAAGTGCTTGAGCATGAGGTGAACAGAATCCTTGAGTTGGGTGTTGAAGTCAAGTTGAATACCCGTGTAGGTACCGATGTTAGCATTGAACAATTGGAAAAGGAATATGATGCCATTTTTTGGGGAATTGGTGCTACATCGGGTAAAGCTTTGCCTATTCCTGGTGCAGATGCACCAAACTGTGTTGATGGTATGGCATTCTTACGTGCTTTTAATGAAGGACGGTTACAACATTTATCAGGTCGTATATTAGTTGTTGGTGCCGGTGATACCGCTATGGATGTCGCAGCGGTTGCCCGACGCATAGGGCATATTTCTCAAGTTCATGAAAAAGATCGCCCTGAAAATGTTATCTTGGGTTACACCGCCCATGATGTTGCTTCTGCAGCACGTAGACAAGGGGCTGATGTGTGGCTTGTCTACCGCCGTCCCATTTCAAAAGCACCAGCAACCAAGCACGAATTGAATTCCGTTATTGCTGAAGGCGTGGAGATTCACGAAGCCTTGGCACCGTTAGAAATCATTAAAGGTGAAGATGGTCGGGCTACTGCGCTCAGAGTGCAGCCTGTGGATTGGGTCGATGGTAAAATGATACCAAAGGAAGGTCAGGAATTTAATATTGACTGTACCATGATTGTTGGTGCTACTGGTCAAAAAGGTGATTATGCCGGTATTGAAGAAATGGATAATGGTAAAGGGCAGATTGATACTGACAGAACGTATCAGGTCAAATCCAAGCGATCTCATTTTGTGGGGGGAGATGCGGTTAAACCACATTTATTGACCACCGCAATTGGTCATGCCTCTATTGCTGTTGAGAGTATGGAACATTATCTAAAGGGCGAAGAAGTGCCAGGTCGCCCAAAGGTAGACGCTCACCACTTCGACTTACTTGAAGAGCTCAAACTCCACGAATTGCAACCTGAAGAGTACAACCATCAACAGGTTTGGGGTACTAGCAGTGCGAAGTTTGCCGTTCATAATTATGAAGAACGTTCATTCGCTGAAGTTATTCCTCATGAGAAGCTGTTTTTAGGTCATTTTCCTTATGATCCAATAAACCCGCGTGAGGAAGCCAAAATTACCTCAGATGAGGTACTTGGCAATTTTAAGGAACGTTTTTTTGGACTCACCGAAGAAAAGGCGATTGCTGAAGCTAAGCGTTGCATGAGTTGTGGTATGTGTTTTGAATGCGACAACTGCGTTATTTATTGCCCACAAGATGCGATATTTCGGGTGAAAAAGGATGAGCATGCTATGGGGCGCTATGTCGATACAGACTACAGCAAATGCGTTGGTTGTCATATTTGTAAGGATGTTTGCCCCACAGGGTATATTGAGATGGGATTGGGAATGTAGTCACTAAATTGACACAAACCTGACAGGTTTTGAAGACCTGTCAGGTTTATCTATTTGGATGTTATTCAGAAATCACACTCATTCCTGGGCTAGCAGGCAAACGTGGCATCGTTTGTTCAGTAAATTCTCCAGTTAAACTATTTAAGAAAGCCACAATGTCTTGCACTTGTTGATCACTTAATTCTTTATTCATTTGAACTTTCGCCATCACACGCACGGCTTCATCCAAGGTTTTTACTGCCCCATTATGAAAATAAGGGGCTGTTAAAGCACTATTACGTAAAGTCGGTACGCGCCAGGTATGTTTATCGGCCTCATTTTTGGTGGCTTCGTAGCGTCCCATATCTTCCGTAAAGCGATACTTTTTGTCGTATTCTCCCCCAATAATTGGAAATCTCATAAACCAACCCGTGCCTGTCGGTAAATTGGGTCCACTGAAATTGGCGCCAAAATGACAAGCCCGACATCCAACTTCAACAAATGTGTTCATGCCCTTTAATTGTTGCTCGGTTAATGCACTTTCATCTCCCTTGGCAT
>CAYFOB010000004.1:9641-12437 GCA_964344525.1 uncultured Thiomargarita sp. | reverse complement strand
CTTTTCCAAAAGCGGCTTCAAACATTGGGGCATAGCCAGGGATTGATTTAATCCGTGCCATTGTTGCGTCCCAATCTTTCATGCCCATTTCAATTGGATTGGTTACTGGCCCTTTGGCTTGCGCTTCAAGGGTTGGCGCACGTCCATCCCAAAATTGCACCGATAAAAAGGCACTATTCCAGACCGTAGGGGCACTGCGTCCCCCTTTTTGCCCTTCGACACCGACAGAAACAGGGCGATTGTCATCGCCGCCCGCCATCACGTTGTGGCAAGAATTACAAGATACTGTCCCTGTACTAGACAAACGGGGATCAAAATATAAGGTTTTGCCCAATTCGATTTTGGCTTTGGTTTGGGGATTATCGGCTGGAATGGGTGGAGTCTCTGGCAAAGCGGGCCATAATCCTGCCGCGTAAGCTGGTAAAGTGATAATGCCCAACAAAATAACTTGAAATATTTTCATAAACTGAGTTCCTAAGTGAGAAATCCGATTTTTTGAAAAATCGGATTTCTTTTAATTATTAAACAGTAAATTCAACAACCCACAAATCATGCTTGTTGCAAAAACTGGTGGCGTAAAGTTTGGAGGTATGCCCATCGGATAATTCAAAGGTTGATACTGCCTCTTCATCCTCAGGGTAAAACGTTTCTGCGCCAAGCACTTTTCCATCTGAGGAAACGAGGGTTTGGCGAACAATATAATGTTTTTCAGTCATGACATGATCAGTGGTGATCGTGACTTTTTTACCCTGTACGCTGACTTTTGGGGCATGTCCCGCAATTTTTTGTGCCCATTGTCCGGGGTTCTTAGGGGTATAAATGATACCTGAAGGCCATGAAGTCTCTGGCACTGCACAAGCGGTGATGCTTTGTCCAATCGCCATGCCTGATGCAACCGTTAATACGGTTTGAATAAAGCTTCTTCTATCTGTCATGATAGACCTCACTTATGAAAAATTGGCCGCAACGAAATCCCAGTTAACCAGATTCCAGAATGATTCTACATATTTTGGACGGGCATTGCGGTAATCAATGTAATAGGCATGTTCCCAAACGTCGCAGGTGAGTAAAGGTTTGTTTTCACCCGTTAAAGGGGTGGCTGCGTTGCTGGTGCTTTCTAGTGCCAAGGTACCATCTGTTTTTTTCACCAGCCAAGCCCAACCAGAGCCGAATGTGGTGATAGCGGTTTTGGAAAAATTTTCCTTAAATGTCTCAATTGAGCCAAAATCCCGCTTAATGGCATCAGCAAGTGCGCCAGAAGGTTCACCGCCTTGTGGACTTAGGCAATTCCAATAAAAAGTGTGGTTCCAGACTTGCGCAGCATTGTTGAACAAGCCACCAGAGGCTTTACGGATAATATCTTCTAGGGAGATATTTTCAAATTCAGTCCCCTTGATGAGATTGTTCAGATTAGTCACATAGGTTTGGTGGTGTTTGCCATAGTGATATTCCAAAGTTTCCGCTGAAATATGGGGTTCCAGGGCATTTTTGGCATAAGGAAGTTCAGGAAGTGTATGCATTGTTTTTCCTCTAGTTAAAATAAATATAATAGTAAAAAAACAATGGTTATTTTTTCAGGTTTGATGATATAAGTCAATACAAATATCTATTAAAAAAAATTATAAAGATAATGGTTTACGTTCTCGCACAATACGAATACTTTCCCATGCAGGTAAATCGCCTTCTTGGCGAGCTATGACAATCTGTAGCCACCAATAAAGATTTAACATAATTTGTTTGTCTTTAGTGTATTTATTTTTGTTATGGCGGGGTAGTCCTTGTTCTAATTCGTTATAACCAATACAAATATATTCTGTGAGTTTGGCAACATATTTTCTCCATGCTTGTCGCAAAGCCAAATTATTTGTGGCAGTTACGCAGGCTAATAATTTATAGAGCAAGGTACTTAGCCGTTGCACAGTTGGATCAGATCCAGTCAATAGAGGTTGAAGTTGTTGTTTGACCACTTGAAAACGATTTTTTTCTATTGCGATTTTGATGGGCTCATCCGCATAAGGTATTCCGCGGGCGCGGGCAAAGGCGTGAGAAAGATCAAGAGCAAAAGCGTGGGCAAGAGTGTGAGCGCGTTCGCTGGCGCGAGTATTTTCGATATCGCGGGTACTTGCGTAAGTGTCAGCACGAACAAGGTTGCTTTTAATGTTGCGGCTGCGGGTAAGAGAAATGGCACGGGTAAGTGCCAGCGCATGGGCGCGATTGGGGGCAAAGTCAAGTTTGTGAATAAAAGGGGGAACAAATGGCAAGTTAGAAATTTCTTTTAGCTTTGTATAAAGCTGTTGTTGATTTGTTAGCTCACTCAAACAATCAATGTCATCTTTTTGGCACCATGCTGTTAACCCATTTGCCAGAGAGGGATAATTTGTGATTTCAGTATATTTTGGTAAACGATAAACTATTTTCCCCCCTTCTTTTTGCGTCAACCATTCACAAAATGCTTTAGCATCTTCAGCACGTATTCCGCAAATGGCTTCTTGAGCTGTTCCCTTGGGAAAGGTGTATTTTGTCCAATGATCGGGTTGATGGTATTGACCTAGTACACGTTTATCGTCCAAAAAAAGTTGATATTCTGCACAAGTAATATAGTTGAGATCAATTTCGCGTTGTTCATCTATGCGCTGCAAGGCGTTAAGTCGCCGCCTTAAATGTACTTTAGCGGCTAATTGGTAACATTGAGGATTATCAGATTCAAGAGTATTTATTAAACAAGTTTCTGCTTGGTAACCAACAACTTTGTCTAATTCAAAGGCTTTTTCTAAGCAATCAATTGCTAGCGTTAAA
>CAYFOB010000004.1:0-9631 GCA_964344525.1 uncultured Thiomargarita sp. | reverse complement strand
CGGTGTTATTTTTAAGACAAGCTTGAACTAAGGGCGTGGCATTTGCTTGTACAGCGTAAAAACGTAAGGTTTCGTGCCACCAAACATCATTGACCATTTTATGCCAATCAAGCTTGGTTTTTTGTTCTATAAAATAAGTTGCAGTCAGATATTCTTGAAATCTTAAATGGACAAAATACCAGACACCTGGCTCACGCTCTATTAATAAATTATCACTCTCTTGTATGTCATGTAGAAAATTTTGAGCATCACCTACCAAGCCAATATATTTTAACGAGTTATTAACAATTTGTATGGCTTCATCCTTGGGGATATCACGAACTTTGCGCTTCATCATTTGTGCTGCCAGCAATTGTAAAAGAAGACATTTTTGAGCGGCAGTCAATGTTCCTTGACACTTTCCCAGCAATAAATCACAAATTTTCGCATACAATTTTATCCATTGTTTTGGTAGTTGTCCCCCATAGCGGTAAAGAACAATTTTTGCAATGATAGTGAGCAACAAGGGATTCTCAGTCAGCACACTTAAGGCAGGCACATTCAACAACCGATTCAAAAAATCGTCAGCTGCTTTTTTTGTCAGATTGTGAACAAAATACCAAGCGTGAATAAATTGTTGTATTTGTTCGATATTAAAAGCTTGTATTTCCAATACAAGTGCCTGGGATAAAGAAAAATAGCTTTGAGAACGTGATGTGAAAATAAAGTGACAATGTGGATAGTTGATAATTTGTTGATTAACCCAAGCCAAAACAGCTTGTCGCTGTTGTATTATTTCATCCATGCCATCTAACAGCACAAGACAATTGCCATTTTCTAATTGTTGTTTGAACCAGTAAGGTGGTGGATTTAATTTTTTTGGGGGATAACTAAAATAGTCTTGTGCTAATTGTGCCAATGTAGGTGGATTATCTCCAATGATTTGTTTGACATGATGACGCAAAAATAACAGCAGTGGCACACAACGGTTTTGAGTTGTTAATGCGATATGCTGTAGCAGCGTGGTTTTGCCACAGCCAGGCGCGCCGATAATAGCTAACACCTTTGCCTCATTATGGGGTTGTAAAAAATCTAACAATTTCTCAGCAGAAATAGACTCATGCGCTTGATGAGCAAAAAGAGTGATACGCGGTTTGACAAAAACTTGTTCAAGTTCAAATGTAAACTGACCCATAGTACACAACCCATGTACATTAAATAAACGATGTTCACAAATGATATGTTTGTTATAACGCTTGTGAAAGTTGGAAAACGGTCTCATAGAATTTTTGATGATGTAGGTTGCTTTTTTCAGGAATGTTGTGAAATTTGGGAATATTTTTTGCATTATAGTTTTTTCATTTAATAATAAATTTCTGTATCAATAAATTTCAAAGAGTTATAAAAATTTTTGCTTTTTTTTAATTTATGGTACTATTTATCAGGTAATTGTGAAATAATAGTTCAGTACAGAAACAAATGAGAATTTCCCCCTTGGTACAGGGGGAACTAGCTACTAGGAGTGACAATGAATTCACAAAATGCGCTTAAGCTGCTCGAAATTTCGACCAATTTGACCTCTCAAACCATGCAAACAAAAGCAGCGGCTGGCAACGGTAACTTGACAGAGATCGAGCTGAAAAATCTGTTTTTTGCTTGTGTTGATATGGTTCACGAGAAATTTACCGCATTGTCTACAATTGAGCAAGAAATAGACGAAAAGTTTGCCACTATTGGTGAAATGCATCAGATATTTACGGAAAAATTGGCTGAGATTGACCATAAAGAAGAAAAATTTGCGACTATTGCGGAAATGCACCGGATATTTTCTGATAAATTGGCCGAAATTGATCGGAGAGAAGAAAAATTTGCGACTATCGCCGAAATGCATCGGATATTTACTGAAAAATTTGCCGAAATTGATCATAAATTGGCGGCATTACCCGCCTATCGAGCAAGCAGACGACCAGTGTAAGCTGTCAATTTTTGTGAGCATCGTGATCAGCCTGCATTTGCAGTAGAGTAGTTACGCACTCGGAGATGTTGTCATATTCTTCAATACCAGTACCATAAAATTCATTTTCATTGTAAAAAAATTGACAACGGTAACGTTCAGGGGCTGTTTTAAAAATAACAAAGTTAACAGGTGTCACTTCCCAATAAACGGTGGGACACCAGGTGAGTGTGGCAGGATCAAGTTTGACTTCACTGTCAGCCAATTGTAGCTCAATGTCTCGACCATAACGTTCCTTGAGGGTTGTGCGAATCGCCCATATTTCGCTTCCATTAAAGTCTGGAATGGTGCTCATATTGTCTCCTATTTAAAGAGAGTAAATTGGATTAGACTAAACACTTGCTAGGTGAACTGCAAATAAAAACCTGATAGATAATAAGTTATTTTTATGCCAATTAAGAATCAATCAATTTGGATTTGGTAGCATTATCTATTAGTATATGGCGTGCCATTCCAAAAGTGTGATGATACCCACTTGACATATTAGAAAATAAGGATATACTCACTTCTGGTGTGTGTTCGGTGGTGAGCGGCAGGGAGCAAATTGTTATCTAAATAAAAAACACGCCGTAGTTTTAGATGAATGGTAATTTCTGTGCAGTAATAAATTCGAGGAGGAAACTCTAGCAATGCCTACTTTTGTACGGACTGAAAAATGTGACGGTTGTAAAGGTCAAGATAAAACGGCATGTATGTACATTTGCCCCCATGACTTGATGAAGTTGGACAAAGATGGTTCTGAGACAGGGCATGCTATGAAAGCCTTTAATCAAGAGCCTGAGCAGTGCTGGGAATGCTATTCTTGTGTGAAGATTTGCCCACAAAATGCGATTGAGGCTCGTCACTATGCTGATGTTGTACCTTTGGGTGCGTCTGTACAGCCTCTGCGTGGTACCGATTCTATTATGTGGACGATTAAATTCCGCAATGGCAACATGAAGCGTTTCAAATTTCCCATTCGCACCACCCCTGAAGGTTCGATTGATCCTTATACTGGTAAGCCTCAAGCTAACATGGATGATATTGAGAAACCCGGCTTTTTCACCATTGGTGCCGCAGAATTAAAAGGCGATAGAAGCCAATTAATCCGTTTGTAATGGTATCACCTACCTTTTAGGTGGGTGTCATTTTTTAAATTAGAACAGAACAACACAACTAAGATTAGGTAAAAAACATGGCAGAAGGCACTTTTGGTAATCCACAAGTCATTGAAGAGGAAGTCGATCTTCTCCTGATCGGCGGGGGTATGGCATGCTGCGGCGCAGCTTATGAAATGATGCGTTGGATCGAAGGAACTGATCTGAAAGTTAAATTGGTTGACAAAGCAGCCATGGATCGTTCTGGCGCAGTTGCTCAAGGTTTGTCCGCAATTAATACTTATCTTGGTGAGCAAGATCCTGCAGATTATGCCCGTATGGTCGCTAATGATCTCATGGGTATTACCCGCGATGACTTGGCTTATGACTTGGGTCGTCACGTTGATGATTCTGTGCATATGTTTGAAGAATGGGGACTGCCCATTTGGAAAACGGACGAAAATGGTGGTCGTCATGATGGCTCCAAAAAAGATTTGCCAGCGCTGAAAGATGGTGGTAAACCAGTCCGCTCAGGTAAATGGCAAATTATGATCAATGGTGAATCCTATAAGTGGATTGTCGCAGAAGCCGCTAAAAAAGCGCTTGGCACAGATAATATCCAAGAACGTGTGTTCATCGTCAAATTGGTCAACGACAAAAATGATCCTGAGCGTGTTGCTGGGGCGATCGGTTTCTCCGTGCGCGAACACAAAATCCATGTGTATAAATTTAAAGCCTGTCTGCTCGCAGCCGGTGGTTGTGTGAATCTCTTCCGTCCACGCTCTGTCGGTGAAGGTACAGGTCGTGCTTGGTATCCGGTTTGGAATGCGGGTTCTACCTATGCTATGGCAGCCGAAGCCGGTGCTGAATTAACCATGATGGAAAACCGCTTTGTCCCTGCTCGCTTCAAAGATGGTTATGGTCCTGTTGGCGCTTGGTTCTTGCTTTTCAAAGCAAAGGCAACCAATGCCTTGGGCGAAAACTACATGGTCAAAAACAAGGATATGTTGGATCAGTATCCTCCTTATGGTCAAGCCGCTGTCCCAGCGTCCTGTTTGCGTAACCATCTCATGATGCATGAGATGAAAGAAGGTCGTGGTCCTATTTACATGGATACGCCAACTGCGTTGGGTGCTCTTGCCGAAACCATGACTAAGAAAGAAATCAAGCACTTAGAAGCTGAAGCTTGGGAAGATTTCTTGGATATGTGCGTGGGTCAAGCCGGTGTTTGGGCAGGTGAAAATATTGAGCCTGAGAAAAAACCATCTGAGTTGATGCCTACCGAGCCGTACTTGTTGGGTTCACACTCTGGTTGTTGCGGTATTTGGGTATCTGGTCCTACCGATTTAGGTGCGCCACCAGAATGGTCTTGGGGTTATCGTTCCATGACCACCGTCAAAGGTTTATTTACTGCTGGTGACGGTGTCGGTGCTTCTGGGCACAAATTTTCTTCTGGTTCCCATGCTGAAGGGCGTATTGCTGCCAAAGCGATGGTAAAATTTGTGATGGACAACAAGGATTGGAAGCCTGAGTTGGATACGCCAGTTGACGATTTGGTCAAAGAAATCTATGCACCAGTACAAACCTTCTTGGAGCACAAAGATTACACCACCGCTATTGATGTAAATCCAAATTACATCACCCCCAAGATGTTGCAATTCCGTTTGCAAAAAATTATGGATGAGTACTGCGCAGGTGTTGCTACTTGGTACCAAACCAATGCACACATGCTGGAAGTTTGTGAACACAAACTTGGCATGCTCAAGGAAGATTCCCTCAAAATGCGTGCCAAAGATTTGCATGAACTGCTGCGTGCCTGGGAAAATTACCACCGCATCATCACTGCAGAAGCCCACATGAAACACATCCAATTCCGCGAAGAATCCCGTTATCCTGGTTTCTATTATCGCAAAGACTTCGATTTGATTGACGAAGAAAATTGGAAATGCTTTGTCAACTCCACTTATGATCGTAAAACCAAGCAGTGGAGTTTGAAAAAAGTGCCTCATGTTGATTTGGTCTCCAAACCAACGGCTAAATAAAACTGATTAGGGCATAAGCCTCGCTTAAAAAAAGCCCAACCATCTTTAATGATGGTTGGGCTTTTTTGTTTTTAGGGCCTTGGGAAAAAATATCCCCACACGATGAACTAAAGCATTTTATAAGATAGAAATTGCCCCTCGTCGTTTGTCCATATCTGCATAGCATTTACCTATAGTCCGTTGTACTCCAATCAATCAGGAAGCGCTATAAGCACAATTTTTGTATAAAAAATGCGTTTTTTATGAATATTATTATCAGCGTAGTAGCTATCTTACAAAACTTAGTTAAAAGCACGAATTGTGGCTTCACTGTTTTGTGCCGCTGTGAGCGAAAGTCTCTTGTATTTGGTTTTCAAAGTTGTTATTCTTCAAAAAAATTGTCCGAATCGTGGTTCATTGTTTGACACACTATGAAAATTTTACAATTAGAATTACTTGCTTTTGGTTTATTTACCAATAAATGCTTGGATTTTTCGACTGGAGAGCTACAGCTCATTTATGGGGCAAATGAGGCGGGTAAGAGCACTATGCGCCGTGCTTTAACACATTTTTTGTTCGGATTTCCAGCGCGTACAACGGATGCTTTTCTCCACGCTAATAATAAATTACGCATTGGCGCACGGTTATTGGGAAATGAGGGTGAAGAATTACTTTGTTATCGGCGCAAAGGACGTAAAAATACGTTGTTGGATGCGAACAATAAACCCTTAAATGAGAAACACTTACAAGCCTTTCTTGGAGGTATGTCGGAGGCGCAATTTCTTGCTTTGTGTTGTTTTGATCATGATCGTTTGCGGCAAGGGGGGGAAGATTTGTTGAATGGGGGTGGTGATGTTGGTGAAAGCTTATTTGAGGCGTGAACTGGCGCTTTAAAAGTGCGTGATGTGTTAGCGGATTTGGATAAGGAAAAGGAGGACTTATTCAAAGTGCGTGGTAGTAAACCTTTGTTAAATAATAAAATTCTTGATTATCAAAAGGCGTGTAAACGCATTCAAGACAATTCATTATCTGTTAGCCAGTGGAGTGAGCACGCCAAATTGTTGGATAACGCGCAGCAACAACATGTTCAATTGAGTCATGAATTACAAAACTGTCATGCTGAGCAACACCGCTTAGAACGTATTCAACGTACCCGCCCCCTGTTGCAGCGGCATCAAGAACTCAAAACAGAATTGGACAATTTGGCTCACGTTATTTTGTTACCAGATGATACTGCTTCAAAACACTTTCAAGCCAAACTCGCTTGGCATACTGCTCAAGCCCAAGAAAAGCAAGCGCATCAAGATATCGCTCAATTACAGCGCCAAATTGATGCCATCAAAATTCCTCAAGCCTTATTAGCACAAAAAGCCACCATTGATGATTTGCGGGGACGTTTAGGGAGTCATCAAAAAGCGGCTCGCGATTTGCCAGGAGTACGCACAGAAATGCGGACGGTGGAAAGTGAGGCGCGTGTTTTGTTACAACGCATTTATCCTCATTTGGATTTACAAGAAGTGCTAGCGGTGAGCAATCCACAACGCGAGCATATTAAGCGATTGGCCGATTATTATCCTGCTTTGCGTGAAAAACAAAACAGCATCAATAAACGTTTAGAAGAGATAGCTGAACAATTGGCAGAGCAACGTGAAGCTTTGGAACTTTTACCACAGTCTCCAGATTTAACGGTGTTACGAGCCGCTTTAACTAGGGCTTGTCAATATGGTCACTTAGAAGATACTCATGCCAAAGATGAAGCCGATGTGCGTTTGCTGATAAACAGAGCAAAGCTTGCTTTAAAACAGATAGGTGGTTGGGCAAGTTTAGAGGCTTTAGAACAAGTCGCATTGCCAAGGATGGAAAGAATTGACAGTTTTGAGCGTCGCTTTAATGAGCTTGAACAAGATAGGCAACGTGTCAAAGAGCGGCTCTTAGAAGCCCGGCAACGTAATGAGCGTTCTAGTCAAAAAATTAATGCCTTGTCTTGGGCGGGGGAAATTCCCACAGAAGAGGCGCTACTTAAAGCGCGAAAAATCAGGCAAACACATTGGCAACAAATTAAAAGCGCAAAAGGTAAGGTGTCTAATGCTAATTTGTCTCTGTTTGAGGAAGAGAAAACTAAAGCCTATTTTTCCATGTTTGGCAAAGGAAGTCTCAACTTTGAGGAGGAGAAACCGGCTGGAAAAAAGGAGATATTTCAGGCCTTTGAAGATAGTATGCTTTATGTTGATGAATTATCTGATCGTTTACGCCGTGAAGCAAGCAGAGTAGCTGAATACAGTATGTTATTAGCCGAACAGCAAAGTGCCCAAACGGAACTGGAGCAACAAACGAAAAAATGGCATAAGTTAGAAGCCTTATTAGTTGATTTACAAAATGAATGGGAAAAGAGTTGGCAAGCAGTTGGGATTAAACCTTGGGCAGCGGTAGAAATGCGGGGGTGGTTAAATGATAGTCTCAAGTTACGTGAACAAGCCAGCGTTTTGCGAGAACGGCAACAACAATTACAAGAGCGGCGACAATTAATCACTAAATTATGCCAAGAATTAACGCAAGCACTTGCTTCTTTAGTGAAAGGAAAAATGTTAACGCGCTTATCAGACTTAATTGAGCAAGCCAATGCCTGTGTGACAGAAGTGACTCAGTTGCAACACCAACGTGATAAATTACAATTAGAAATCAATAACTTGCTTAAAGAAGCACAGCGCACAGAATCCGCTAAGCAACAAGCCACTCAGGCTTTAAAGCAATGGAAAATCGATTGGGCACAAGCCCTTTCTCCTTTACAGTTGCAACCAGAAACACCACCAGAAACAGCCCGGAATGTGCTTAATGACTTAGATCAAGTTTTAAACAAAATTGATAAAGTGAATGGTTTATTGCGTCGAGTCGAATTAATGGAGAAAGATGCTGAGGTATTTCGGCATGATGTTGCAATTTTAGTCAAAAAATTGGCACCTGAATTGATCAATGAAACGGTTGAGGAAGTGGTACCAATATTATCCAATCAGCTAAGCCAAGCCGAAAAAGATTCAACACGCTCTGAACAATTGCAACAAAATTTACAGGTAGAACAACAACGCTTAGCCAATGCCATTCAGCAAGTACAAATAAATGAGGCGCATTTACAAGCATTGCAAGAACAAGCGCATTGTAGTGATCTTGTGGCTTTGGAAGCTGCTGAAAAAGCCTCATCACATAAAAAAGAGTTGCAACAGGATTTGGCAAACATTGAACAACAATTATTAGAACAAGGCGAGGGACTTTCATTAGCAGAGTTAATGAATGCGGCGACAACGGTGGACATTGATGAATTACCAGGACAATTACAAAGTGGCAAGGAACAAATTGAACAATTAGAACAAAAACGCTCACACATCGATCAACGTATTGGAGAACTACGCACCTTGTTAAAACAAATGGATGGCAATGCTGCCGCCGCCCAAGCCGCCGATGAAGCCCAATATGCGTTAGCTGAAGTACAAGATTTAAGTGAGCAGTATATGCAAATTCATCTAGCAGCTTCAGTGCTCAGAAAATCTATAGAACGTTATCGTGAACAAAATCAAGGACCCTTGCTGACACGCGCTAGCGAATTATTTCAACAGCTTACATTAAACCAATATTATGGACTCAAAACAGATTACCATGGCAATAACGATCAACCCATTTTAGTCGGATTGCGTACACCTGGCAGTGCAGGCATTCCTACCACAGCAATGAGCGATGGCACACGTGACCAACTTTATTTAGCCCTACGACTGGCGAGCATTGAACGTTACCTTGATAAAAATTCCCCCATGCCTTTGATTGTGGACGATATTTTGATCAATTTTGACGATGAACGCTCTAAGGCAACGCTTGAGGTATTAGGACAATTATGTCAACGAACACAAATCCTGTTTTTGACACATCACCCACGTTTGGTGGAACTGGCGAAAAAGGGGGTGCCTAAGAAATATTTGGTGATGCATGAGCTGTAGCAAGAAACGACTCATAAGCAATAATCAGAAAAAAACGTTGGAAAAAAATACAAAAACAACTCCATATCGTAAATTTTACGTAATTTATTGATTTAACGCTTGAATTACCCAGTGATGTTGCGGTATGAATAAAAATGGGATCAAGTTTTAACGAGCTAATCAACCTCTTTTTCACCACCCCAGCCTTTCCCAATGATTTGGAGGGTGTGGGGAAGTTGAAGGCTAGATGTCGTTGAAGGGGAATTCAAATTTTTTCAAGGCGATGAGTCAACTTTTGTAGCTTATCGTGCTTCTGAATAAATTAATTAGGAACAAGATAATGAATCAATCAGTCGATTTAAGTCAGGTTGCGGGAAAAAACATAGAAGATTTAACTCGTGATGAACTCTGTGCCATTGGTCGCAGTTACCAGAAGCCATTTTTCAGCAGGTGAATGAAAACTTCTATCGCACCACCTTTTTTGAGTTGTGTAGCCGTTATTTGTCCAATTGGTTTACCTGGCATCTTGAGAGGCTGTTTTGGAAAAAATGAAAAGTCTTTTTCAGAAAACGAGAAAGA
>CAYFOB010000003.1:23555-31731 GCA_964344525.1 uncultured Thiomargarita sp. | reverse complement strand
CTTTCTCGTTTTCTGAAAAAGACTTTTCATTTTTTCCAAAACAGCCTCTTAAAAGGACAAATTGTTCCCTGTCACTTTGAGGCGATTACACGCTGTTGGGAACAAAATAAAATTTTGAATAACTTAGAACAAGGCAATAATGAGGCAGTAGTTCGTTTACCACCTAAGCGTCTATCGTTCGGTTATGAAGGCATCAAACAAGATTTAGTTGATTTAGGGATATTTCGACTGATGCGTGATGGACGAATCAATATGCCAGATGTTTATCGTATTGGTTATGGCTTAGGGAGAAAGGGAGGCGTGAAGCCAATGCGCTAACTTTTGTTCCAGTTGCATTCAAAAACAAGCGTTGGTATCACCAAGGGGCGAATGTATTCATAAATGACATAGGGCGCCCAAGATTCTGATTCATTCTTCCTATGTCCTGGCTCATAATGCCTGTATTTACAGTCATCGCTTTCATGGAGTGATTCATCTCTGAAATATTGAGTAATAAGGGAGGCATGGTATCCAGCTTGGTGGAGATTGCACCCATATCTTTTTGCATGACCAAGATCGATGAATTCAGGCTAGCGATGTGGCTCTTCATCTCCTTGATTTCTATTGTCATTGCATTGATGTTCGTGGAAATCGTAGAGATATGCCTTGACATGATTGCCAGATTATGCGCCATTTTTGGGTCCACGTTCCGAGCCAACTCATGCACGTCCATAGTCAAGCTGTAAATCAACCAAAAACCGGAAATACCAAGCATGCCAAATACAAAAATGGCAGGATAAACCATGCGTTCCCAGCGCCGCGCACTGGCTTCAAAAGATTTTATGAAAGGATAAGCTGTTTGTTCCCAACGTTGAGCACTGGATTCAAAAGTTTGTACAAAATGGATGAGCACTTTTTCCAGATTGGCAAAAGGCTCAACCCCTTGATAATTGCTGGATTCTGACGGTGATTGGTTTGCAGTCTCGTTGTTTTTTTTGATCATGATAATTCTTTCTCAATAATTTCCAAACGCCATAAAAATAAGCATCAACACCCTCATAATAATCAAATCAATCACATAAATCACAATTCAGATTATTTAGGGACTATTATCATTAAGTCCCCTCTTCTCCTGATAAAAGGGGGACAACAAAAAATATTTTCAAGCCAATGCATCAAGCCCTAGCAATTTTTGTGTGATAATCTGCGAAATTTTATACATTTCAGTGATCGCAATTTGAGCCCCTTGTTCATCACCAGCTTGTTTTTTTTCCAATGCCTGTTTACTGGCATTATGAAAATGCTCGTGTGGTTCAAGCAGACTGTCAAAAATGCTTTGCGCTTTCGCATTCTGTAAATTACTGACTTCATTGGCACCGTCGCCATAAAGCCATTTTCCTAATTTACACTCGTGATGATCACTCCCTTGAAAATCTCCTGTTCCAGCAAGAGTCGCCTCAATTTTTTTCAAATATTGCACATGATCATTGAGGCGCATCAAAAAAAAGGCCGTTGCCATAGTTAATTACTCTCCTTTTCATTATCTTTTAAACTTGGGTCTAAAGAATATAACAAGGCTTGTAACAGCAATGACACATCCTCTTGACGACGGGCATCAATTTCAAAAACAGGCGGGTTAAGATTGTGAGAGCGTAAAACTTGATGGTAGTCGGCAATTTTTGGGGTAGAACTAAGGTCCACGCGGGTGATACCAACCACAACTTTGCTTTCTTTAATTAAGTCAGCAAAGGCTTTTAAAAAAAAGCGCAAATCTTCCAAAGGATCAGTTCGCGCATTGTCTATCAGCAAAATCAACCCTAACCCCCCTTCCTTAACAATCTCCCACATAAAATCAAAACGTTCTTGTCCAGGCGTGCCATACAAATGAATTTTATCCTCCTTTGTTTGGGTGAAGAGGATCACGGTTAGAAGTTTTGGCTTCAGTTGTGATAACGGGCGTATCGCTGATAACTGAAATAGCGGTGGTTTTGCCTGCGCCGGGTGGCCCTGTAAATATCAATTTATAATTTTTCATGTGATTTCCCACTGTGTAATCGCGCCAAAAGCCGTTGAAGCAAACCACGATTAAGATTAGAATTAATCAAGTTCGACTTAAATCGTCGATCTTTTTGTCCTTTTGGTAATTTGCGCTGTTTTGTTCGTCGTTCTGGAAAGGCTAACTTGCTGGCATAGGCGGCACTGAAAAATGCAAACACGCAGCGCTGTGGAATTTCTAAAATTTTGGCGGTCTCTAGCAATGAATGTGGCTGTTCTCGCCACAAGGCAGAAATTTTTAAAGCATGTGGTGTCACAATCAAACGGGTAAAATTAGGCCAACTTAAAAGTACAATGTCCTTATTTAAATCAATGCCTTTGGGCACGCGCCCTCGCGCTGTCCACAAAGTCACTTGCCAGAAAAAATGATCAAAAGGCAAAGCCGTTAAGTGGTTGACAGCCGCATATTTCTTAACCTCATTTTCGTTTAAAAAGGTTATATGCAAACCACTCTTTGCCACAGGTAACAACGCCATCGTTCGCAACAAGTCGTTTGCTGATCGGCTGTCACAAAAAATTTTATTATTTTTGTAGACTAATACCATAGGCGTATATAACCCCTCCAACAAAAGACCTTTATTAGCCGCCTTTTGACTGACTTCAATGGCTTTTTCAAAAAAGCCTTGCATATATTGGCTAGGATCGTAGTAGGCTTTTTCAACATCTTTAGGATTATCTGGGTCAATATCCTGAAGAATGCCACAAAATTGATGCAAGGTTTCCTCGTCCTTTTCAAGAGCGATTTCTGTTGCCAATTTGGCATCCACTGGTGATAATTGAGAGGGCGATTTAGTGACCACTTTTTGGGCAGGTTTGGGAACTTCCTCTACCAATCGTTTGAGTTTGTCGATACCTTTGATGAATTTATCAATTTCAATCGGTTTTTTGACATAAACAGTGCCAGCAACCTCTTTATGCTCAATAGATAAGATAACTGCAGGTAAGGGAAAACGAATACGATAATCTTTCCAGAAATTTTGACCTTCAAAGTTATCTAAATCAAAAATACAAGCTTGTGCAGACTCAATTTGTTCAACAAGGACATAATTGCCTTTGCCAGGTCCACGAAATACCATTTCAAGGATACTCCGCGTCTGTTTATCCATCCCAAAAGCGACGATGCTTATAGGTTTTTTGCGTTGATTATCCATACTATATGATCTTGCTAATGGATTCGGCTGCGCGTTTAACATCTAAAAAGATCAACCCCAGCTTAGCAGATGCTGTTGTAACAACACTAACCACAGTATTTGATCCTGCATAAGTCATCAAGACATACCCCTGTGAGCCTCTCACCAAAACTTGCTCTAACTCTCCTCGTCCTAATTCTTCAGAAGTGCGATCACCCAAAGAGAGCATAGCAGCTGCCATCGCACCGAGACGATCTTCATCCATATCGCTAGGGAGGATGGAGGCGAGGACCAATCCATCAGTAGAAATCACCGCTGAGGCTTGTATGTCTGCCGAGGTGCCATTGAGCTCACTCAAAATGGATTTAAGCATTTCGTCACGCATTTTTTTTGTACTCCTTATATCAATTTTTACTCGGTGCTCGCCAATTCAAAACACACTTGACCTTCTACATTTTCAATGAGATTGAGCTGATACCCGGTGTTAGCAAGTTGTTTAACTGCCTGATAAAGACCAATACCAAATCCATCACGGGATGGTACAGGTTGTGTTAATAATTGCCCAGCAATTTCATCAGGTATTGAGCTACCGTCATCACACACGGTTAATTGTAAGCGACGCTTACTGATTTGCAACGACATTATTATATTTATATCAGGCTCACGTTTGCGTTTCATCAATGTATTTTGTAGAAGATTTTCTGATACATTATCAAATAAATCTTCAGGAATCAGGATATTTTCAGTCTCAGTCAAGCTGGTAAATTCAATATGACTCTTGCGGTAACGGGCTTTTAAATTCCCCCACCATAAGCTCACAGGCACATGTGAGTAAGAAAATTCAGCGGGTTTTTGCAATTTATCCAAAGTACGTTTTAAACGCTGAGCCAAATGTGGCATTTGCCCTTGCAACAGGCGTTGGGTATTACCAAACTTATTGGGGGGAGAACTTTCTATGACTGAGGTAATTGCATGTAGAGATTGTAACAAGTTTTTAATATCATGGGTTAATTTCGCACCGGTTTCGTGAATAGCTTGCAAATGCGCTTGTTGAGCAAAGGCAGCTTCACGACGTTTGGCTTGGTGAAAATGTTCTAGTAATTGTATCAACGTTTTGATCTGAAAATAATGGCTACCGCTGATACGATCATGTGCATAGACCGTAATTTCAAGAGATTGCACCGTCAGAATAATTTGTTGTTGATCCTGAGCACCTAACATATCTTCCCCATATATCGATTGCCAAGCGATACCCGATATCCAAGGTAAAACAAGCAGTTGCTCAAAGCCTGCCTGTAAAAATTCTTGGGGGGTTAAATTTTTATAATTGCGTGGTTGAGCAAGATCATCTAACCATTGCCCAAAGGGGTTGCCAATATTGAATAAATGTCGTGTCCATACACCTTGCTCAAATTCACTGATGATCAAAATCAATATAGCCATCACTAAAGACATTTGAAAAATGGCAAGTAGTAGGCTTACTTTGCTTTGATGCATGATAACTAAACTGCCCAATATCATAATAATCATCAGCATTAAGACAATTAAACCATGAAAAAAATCAATATAATAACGATGTTCACGGCTTTCATTAGTAGAAATAAACAAAAAAGTCAGTGGCACACACAACAGCCCATAGTTGAGGAATAACTGAATCGAAGGCACTAACAAATAAACTTGCGCCATAACAAACAATTGATGGAACAAGTTTAAACTCAAAAATAGGAGAGCTGCCATGTTAACAATACGATCACGTGCTTTAACAAGATCACGTCCCCCCATTAAACCAAGCAATATGATTTGCCAAATGCTCATCAACCAAGCGTTGGGAAAAACGGTAAATATAAATAAAAAAATGATCATGCCAACTTGGTTTCTGAGAGAGGGGGGGTCAAACCGATTCCATAAGGGCTGCCACAACACAAAAAAAACAAAATGAATCAACAAAACACCGCGCAACAATAAATCAGAAAACGGTAGGACTGAAAAATCCCCCCATTGCACTGCATGCAAGCTCATTAGCATCAAACCAAGCAAGCGATGTTCATGTTTAGGCGAAATGTGCATGTTTATTAATAGATATAATTAATGTACAATTTCAATAATTGAATATATAGAGTGCCGTTTGTGAACCCCTTGTATTTTCAATAACTTACAAAGCGTCCAATCAAACTTTATTCAAAAAAATAACGCAAACAAAGATTTTTGTTTTTAAGTAAAGTAAAATCTCATCCAAGTAAAAATATAAGTAGAGGTTTTTTAACAGGCTAAATAAACTTTAGGGGGAACAAATGATGAAAAAGCAATCTGGCTTTACGTTGGTAGAAATTGCTATCGTCATGGTGATTGTTGGTTTACTCTTGGGGGCGGTGCTTAAAGGCCAAGAAATGATTACCAACGCGAAGGCTAAAAGTATTGAGAATGCGTTCCGTGGGATTGCAACCGCAATTTACAGCTATCAAGATCGTTATCACGCCTTGCCTGGAGATGACAACAAGGCAGATAGGTTTGGTTTGGGCTGCCCCGCTCTTTGCGGTAACAGTGACGGCACAATTGGGGGAGTTTTTGATTCCAATTCGGATGATGTTGAATCTCGCCTCTTTTGGTTGCACTTACGCAACTCAGGATTAATCGTTGGTGCTACTGATGACCAAACGCAACCTTATAATACTTTTACTGGAATAATAGGCGCCGCCACAGGGGGGGGGGTTAATATTTCAGGACATTTTGTTGGATTCACCAATATCCCTCAAAACATTGCCCTCATTCTTGAGGCGCGCCTTGATGATGGCAAATCAGCATCAGGCCAAATTCAAGGGCTAAAAAGCGATGATAGCGATGCTGCTGATTATGCAGACGATACATTGTATCAACTATTTTTTTCACTCTAATTAAAAATGCCCGTAACCGTCACCGGTTGCGGGCTATTTTATTATTACTCTTGTCCAGTCATGTCACCTAAAAACCTGCCAGCTTGTTTAAAGCGGAAAGCATTCGGTTACCTGCGGCCCTTTTGGTCCATCAGTTGATTTAAATTCAACCGTTTGCCCTTCCCTGAGGGTTTTGAACCCCTCTTTTTGAATAGTGGAGAAGTGAACAAACACATCCCTGCTCTTATCATCTGGTGAAATAAACCCATACCCTCTGGAGTCATTAAACCATTTGACGGTACCTTTCATCATACTCATTTCATTTAACCTTTCAATCTAAAACCACCCGTTATGGGTAGATCACTCTTAAATATGTCGAAAATCACGATCCAAGCCTATAAGTCCCGAAGGGCGCAAGGGGTGATTGACTTCAACATCTACAATGTGGCATCAAGCGATACACGACTAATAATAGCACATTTATTATTTTGATTGCCACAATCGTTTCTAAACTCTGACATTATCCACATAGAATGGATAATTTTCAAGCCGGTGCCTGAGTTCAAACTTGAAAATGATATCATAAGATATGTTGTTTCTTGATAGGGGCTAGGGTATGTTAGGATGTACGTTTTTTTTATTCAGTTATTTTTGATATTTATTTAATAAAACCCTAATAACTACAAGGATTACTTTTAAAAAAGGATAAGTCAAAACCTAAAATCTAGAGGTTTATCCTAAGTAATCCTTGTAGTTAGTCATGGGGTTGAGAAGGTGGGTGCCTAACATCAGTAAATAAAAAGCGTCGTTGTGTGGGCAACAATATTGCCCACATGATAGGGCCAGTGAGGACGCTTTTTATACTCACCACTACCAAAAAATGATCCTAGCACTAAATCTATGACTCATCAATCACCCCGCAAACGTTTTGGTCAACATTTTCTTCATCATCAGCAAATTATTCAACGCATTATCGCAGCCATTGCTCCTCAACCGGAACAACACTTAGTCGAAGTGGGTCCTGGCAAAGGCGCGTTGACGTTGCCTTTACTTCAACATGGTTGTCGATTGGATGTGATAGAGCTTGATCGTAATCTCATTCAACAACTTGAACAAAAAACGCTTTCGTTCAAACAATTACGCATTCACCAAGGTGATGTTTTAAAGTTTGATTTTAAACAGTTAGTGGCAAAGAAGTTGCGGATTATTGGTAATTTGCCCTATAATATTTCTACACCTTTGTTGTTTCATTTGCTCAATTATGCTAGCAACATTCAAGATATGACTTTTATGCTACAAAAAGAAGTCGTTGATCGTATGGTTGCAGTGCCTGCGACTTCTGAGTATGGGCGCTTATCTGTGATGTTGCAATATGCTTGTCAGATCACTAAATTATTTGATGTGAGCCCAAGTGCTTTTTACCCACCGCCTAAAGTGGATTCCAGTATTGTGCAATTAATACCCTATTGCACGCCACCGGTAGAAGTGATTAATCAAAAACATTTTGCCCAAATTGTAGCGCTCGCCTTTTCACAGCGACGCAAAACATTACGCAATACTTTAAAAAAGCAACTTGATATTAAGAATATACAAACGGCTGGGGTAAATCCACAAGCGCGCGCAGAAACATTGACACTTGAGGATTTTGCTCGACTTGCAAATACATTGACAGGATAATTCCTGCCTTTTACAAACATTGAAAAAGTAGAATTGCCCAAAACAGCAGAAGTGGGTAAAGGTTTTACCGTCATTATGGTGGCTAACGATGAAGTGCCGTTTGCGCAAGTCATTGTGCGCCATCGTGAGGGGTGGGAATGGATCGTTAAGGAGCAACGCGTCACTCATGAGGGAAAAGGTCGCTACCAGTTCCAAATTCCGCCCGAAGCCTATCATGCTGGCATCGCTTACCTACAAATCGAAGGCTGTCGTGTGGCTGATATTGGTGCAGCAAGCGCTGATGATTGGATCACAGTTCACCGCGATCTTCAAATAACAGAGGCTACCGTTCAATCTATCAGTTTGGGAGAATCTAACCAGCCCGTTATTTACTTTGGCATCCATAAACACATGCACCAGCCCTATTATAAGGCCACCGATACGGATTACTGGGACGGCGAAAAAGATGACATTTTTGGTCAACGC
>CAYFOB010000003.1:19511-23545 GCA_964344525.1 uncultured Thiomargarita sp. | reverse complement strand
CCCGCTGCGGCACGGCAATACATTAGCGGTGGGTTAGCTCATGCAGGGTTATCAACCAGTTGGTCAGGCTCACTGATTGAACAACTTAACCGTTGTGCCGAAACCGGGCGGGGACACGATGCCTTTGGTAACTGGGCTGATGAACTCCGCGCCATCGCCCAAGCCAAAACAGCCTTTGGTAATCCCCGTGTTGATTTTACCGCCTTTGGCTTTTTTCATCCGCTTATGGCGCTGATTCCAGCCCGCGATATCGTGGGACAAATTGAATGGCACCGACAAATTATTCGTGACACTTTTGGAGCGCAAGCCAGTGATGTCATGTTTCCACCCGAAACGGCTTTCCATCCACACATGATCCCAGCGCTCAAACAAGCGGGCGTTAATGTTATCTTGTACGATTCCATCCACCATTTTCGTGCTTGCAAAGACTACCCCTACGCAGGTAGTTGCGAAGGTATGCCGCCACCTAACCCAGCTGATCAAGAAAATGCGGCTGTCAATGATTGGCTACAACTCCAATGCATTTGGGCACCGAGCAAGATTTCACCACAACTCCTAAAACCTTGCCTGCTCTATTACACAGATCATGAAGAACAACGCCATGAAATCATCGGAGTGCCGGCAGAGCGTTACCTTGGCAATGAAGACGCTCGCGGTGGTTATGGGGCTTTGCAATATGAGAGGGTGATGGGGCAAATTTATGACCAAATGTGCAAAACAAACACCTATGATCCTAAACATCCCCCCTTTTTCGTGCTACATTCTGATGGTGACAACCATGGGGGTGGTGCTGAAAGCTACTATACTTGCAATACCGGTAGGCTTGTTAAAATGTGCCAAACAGATAGCCGTTTTCAATTGACAAGCATCAAGGATTATCTCCATCGCTTTCCAGTTGATCCTAAAAACGCTGTTCATGTAGAGCCTGGATCATGGGCAGGCGCAGACAATGGCGATCCACAATTTCTCAAATGGTTTTCGTGGGCAGAAAAAGATTATTCGCCTGATCTCAATAGTTGGGCAGTGTTGACTGCTTTTCAAAATATTGTACATACACTTGAAGATGCTGGGCAAGCACAGGCGCTGATCAATGCAATCAAACGCCTTCTTTACACTGCGGAAACCAGTTGCTATTGGTACTGGACAGGGCAAGACATTTGGGACGCACAAGTCACCCAAGCGGCAAATAAAGGTATGGAAATGGCACGCAGCGCTATAGACAACTTATTAAAATCAAATAAAGACATCACAGGCCCCACAATTTTTGTCCCTTGGGTACGCCCCGGAGCCACCTTTCGCACCTTCGTCCACGACATATCGGGCATCAAAAAAGTCACACTCCATTATGTCAGCGGCTCCACAAAAAAGCATTTGGAAATGAAAAATAGTGGGGCATACCCATCGCGCACAAATCCATCAATCATTGCAACCCAATATCAGGCAAGACTTCCACCAGGCACAGGCAATATTCGATATTTTGTGGAAGCCGCTGATACTTGCGGCAATATCTCCTACAGTCCGGAGGGACGAATTTATATTAATTAACTGATGTTACGCAGCCTCGTTCCCAAGTTTTAAAAAAAATAAGAGATGGGATATGCTCTGGTATAATATTTTATCACAGACTCAACATTTAAGGATTTAACATGAGTGATGAACAAGCAGTCAAAAAAGTGTTGGTGATTGAAGACGATAATGAATTACGAGATATTTTAACAATATCTTTCGATATGGCTGGCTATGCCAGCTTTAGTGCTTCTAATGGGATTGAAGGCAAAGAACAGGTGGAACTCCTGAATCCTGATCTGATTGTCCTTGATGTGATTATGCCAACCTTAGGCGGGATGCCCTTTTTGCATTGGCTACGGCAGGATGCTAAATTGGATGTACCGGTGCTCGTATTAACAAGCCTAACAGGGTCCGAAATTGAATCTCAAGCATTAGATTTCGGAGCCAATGGTATCTTTTATAAACCCTGTTCTCCAGAAGATATTATTGAATATGCTCAGCAAATGTTTGGATAGGGAGAAAAAATTCACGATTCTTAAATTGAACCACAACACTCCTAACAATTTGATATAAAATACCAATAATTTGTTATATGTTACAAAATTTTCAGTATTTAAGGGGGTGTTAATCAAAATGAGTAATGATCAAGTTGCAAAAAAAATATTGGTGATTGATGATAATGACGATTTACGAGATTTGTCAATCATATCCCTCAGTTCAGCTGGTTATATCGTTTTCAATGCCAGCAACGGAAAGGAGGGACAAGAGCAAATGGAAATCGTAAGTCCTAATCTGATTGTCCTTGATATGATTATGCCTGTCTTAGATGGGATGGGATTTTTATATTGGCTACGGCAAACAGTTAAATTGGACACACCAGTGTTGGCATTGACAAGTTTACCCCAAGCCAATATAGAATCCCAAGCACTAAGCTTTGGGGCTTCTGATATTCTTTACAAACCTTTTTCTCCAGATGATCTCGTTGAACATGTTCAAAGATTGCTTTGGTAACGGTGACGATGTGACTTAGACACAGTTTTTCATAAAAAAATTTTTGAAAACCTGTCAGGTTTTTAAAACCTGACAGGTTTAGAGCAGGAAAGTATCCCTGATGATTTGAGGAATGATACGTTCATGCTGGAATTTCCTGTGCTTTGGTGTTGACTTTTAGGAACCCCTTGATTTTACTAAATAACCCCTCTTGTTCTGAAGGCGTTGGATAGTGCATTTCGGTTACCAATTGTTGTCGTGACTGGACTTTTTGTTTTGTTGTAAGATGATGGATTTCGTTAGTCATCTCCACATTGAAATCTTGTTGGAGAATTTCCCACAAGGTAGGTAGCTGGGTCTCCGTTAATTCAACACACTCTCCCTTAAAATTCACATAGCTGTGGGTTTTTATGGTAAACAAAATACCCAGCTTGCTGGCTATCAACGAATGCTCAATTTCTAAGAGCCCTTTTTTTTCCTATTAACATTTAACCAGCGAAATAATGCGCCTGTCAAAATGGTATGAACATTGTTTTCTTTCATGGAGCCCCCCAATGTGGTTTCGATATTAAATAATGTTATGATTATTAGTATAGAACTTGTCAACAAAAATGCAAAAAAAACCACATTTTTAGTGTTTGTAATTAATTGATATTTTTCCCAATTTTCCTTTGAAAACCCCATGAAAATGATATTTAATAAAGTAATGAATAAAATTAGAAATTATTTCTATTTTAAATGAGATAAAGTTTGTGTTATAATATTCTAATTCCCACGCGCCTGCGTGGGAATGCCGTATGAAAGCCGTAACATCAGTTATTCAAATAAAGGGACAAACTCCTCGTAGCCCTCCTCGACCAATTTTTCCTTGCGAATAAATCGCAAGGCTGCAGAGTTGATGCAATAACGTAGTCCAGTGGGGGCTGGACCATCTGGAAATACGTGACCTAAATGGGAATCGCCATATTTGCTACGAACCTCAATGCGCTGCATAAATAGCTTAAAGTCTTTTCGCTCTACGATGTGGTCATTATTGAGGGGGGCTTTGAAACTGGGCCAACCTGTTCCAGAATCATATTTATCCAAAGACGAAAACAATGGTTCCCCACTGGCAATATCCACATAAATACCTGCCTGCTTATTATCCCAGTATTCGTTTTGGAACGGTTTTTCTGTCGAGTCGTTTTGCGTTACTTCATATTGCAATGTTGTCAGTTGATGCCGTAAAATATCATCTGACGGTTTTTCGTATTTCGTTGCGTCTGAAGATGTTGGCAAATTCTTATGGAGATCGTCTCCCCAAGTCTTTTCCAAAAACTGATCTCGTCCAGAATTGTGGCGGTAAAATTTGTAGCGAATGGGGTTCTTTTTGTGATAATCTTGGTGATAATCCTCGGCTGGATAAAACGGTTCAACGGGACTGATTTGAGTCACTATTGGGCTTTTAAAACGCCCTGATGCCTCCAAAGCGGCGCGTGATTTTTCCGCAATTTCCTTTTGCGTTTCGTCATGGTAAAAAATGACTGGCCGATATT
>CAYFOB010000003.1:0-19501 GCA_964344525.1 uncultured Thiomargarita sp. | reverse complement strand
CCCCTATCCACAAATTGTCCTTCATTATCTGTGGGATTAATTTGTCGCCAAAAAGATTCCACCAACGCCGCATAAGAAATAATAGTCGGATCGTAGTGAACCTGAACGGCTTCCACATGCCCCGTGCTACCAGATGAAACTTGCTCATAGGTTGGATTTTTCACATGCCCTGCGGTATAGCCTGATATCACTTCATGTACACCAATCAGTTTTTCAAAACCAGATTCAACACACCAAAAACAACCACCAGCAAAGGTTGCGATTTGCCAATCATTTTTGTTCATTTGTGAACCTCTTTGGAAATTTTCTTGATTGGTGCCTTGGTTACATCCGCTAAGAATAAGCAAGGCACACAAGATGGTAAATCTTTTCATTGTATCATTTCCTCCAAATTGGGCATCCGTTGTACTTTTAAATTGTACAATTTTTATATTGATACTCAAAGTTCCGGCAAACGTCGCAATTTAAAATAATCCAAAAGTCCATTTAAATCTTCGCCAGTTGACCAAAAGATGCCATGTTCTGACATTAAATCTATTGCTGGTTGACTAAAACCCTCATAACTAAAAAACCACAGTCGCATGATTTCAGCCTCTCGATCCAATTTCACAACTTCAGCTTTCGTTAATAATTGATGCACTTCGGAGGGACTTACTTTACGTTGTGAACGCCATTTACTTTCTCCCACCCATTGTTCAATGCCAGCCGCAGCATGAAGATCAATTTCTGTTTCCGCACCCGCGCCTAAACGTTCTCTTAAGCGTACATAGCTAAATCTTGGTATTTCAATCGCCTGATCTTGATGAAAATAATGTCCAGGAATCTGCTGGTTTTGGGCATTGTGGAGAATTTGCGCCATATAAACTTCTGCCAAATATCCTTTTAAATCCCGAATTTGTCGCTGGAGTTTTTCGTATTGAGATCGCAGTTCATCTTTGACTTCGGATTCATTTTTCCCTTCGACTTCAATACGTCCCCAAACGCGCAAAAATTCTAATAAAATCGGATCTTTAACTTTTCTAAACCAGTTGCCTAATTCCAAATACTCCAACAAGTCACCACGCGACAGTTTGATTAACACTTCACGAATTTGTGTGAGAGACACCGTTTGATAATCTTTTTCTTTTAGTGCTTGTTGAATTTGGGTTAGCTCAATTTTCTCACCTTCGCCAATGGCAGACAGATACAAAATCCATTTGGTGATACCATATTCATTAATTCGCTCCAGCCAACGAGTCACTTGATCACTGAGTTCAGTCCAGATAAAGCCCGAGGATAAATCAATGGCTAAAATTTGGTTCAATATTTCTTCGCTGGCAATCGTTTTCTCTAGTTTAGCCGCTTGTTTAATCAGTGCGGTTATGTAAAATGGATTGCCACCACAACGTTCTGCAATGACTGGTGCCATGGATTTTGCGACTTTAGCTTCATAATAATTAGCCGCTTTACTCACCAATTCGCTGCCCCAATAACCCGTGAATGATTCAATCGGATGACTTTCAAATCGTCCAAACAAGGCACCACGTCCCAAAATTTCTCGGGCTAAAATACTCATACTGGAACCGGTGACAAAATGAGGGCAAGTCGGTGATTCAACAGCGTCTTGCATATAGCCAACCACATCAAATTGATATTGAGGTAAGCGGGTATTTTGAAATTCATCTAGGAACATGACGATGGTACTGTCATCATAATCTGAGATACGACGTGGCAGCAATAATGCCGATTGTTCAGGAATAATAACTTCATGGGCGTTCAGGCTCTCCAGATATTGGAAGGTATCGAGAAAATCATTAAGTTGAGTTTGAATAATGTCTTTTAATTGTGGTTGTTTTACCTTATTTTCCAACAAAATCTTGGGTTCACGTAAACGAAAGGCAACGTACCAGCGAATAAAATTTTCCACGTATTTCATTGCAAAATCCCAACGATTTTCAAAAGTATCCGGAAAACTATAAAATACGGGGACCATGGCCTGTGGATCTTTATGATCTTGCTCCCAAAAGAGTCGATTCACCACTCGCTTAAAAATTTCGGTTTTGCCCATACGCCGCTGTCCTAATAATACCATCGAACCAGTACGACGAATTTTCGCTTTCAGAGCGGCATGATAGAGATAGTCTAAATATTCTTGACGATCAGTATAAATTTCGTCTGAAACTAAGGGTTTAATTACCCATTTTTTGGTAGTTTGAGTCATAATTATGGAAACGTCCACACGATTAGTTAACTGATGTTACGCATCCTCGTTCACAAGGAGCAAAGCTATGCTTGGAACGAAAAAATACGATTGAATTTTTTTTCGTTCCAAGCATAGCTTTGCTCCTATGGTTTGTGAACAAGAGTGCGTAACATCAGTTAGTTAACTGGTGTTACGCACTCATGTTCCCCCCACTCGAAGCGGAGCTTCGGGGCAGGCATTCCCAAACAGAGTTTGGGAACGAGGAAACCAGAAAAAAACCAGAAAAAAACGAGGGGATTCTCGTTCCCAAGCTCCCGCTTGGGAATGCCTGCCCCGAAGCTCCGCTTCGAGTGAAAAAAAGTGCGTAACATCAGTTAGTTAACTTTAGCGCAGGCACAATTTTTGCTATGCCACTTCTTGGGAACTACCAAAAAGGATAAGTCAAAACATAAGGCCAAAACGGGATTTACTGTTCTGACTTATCCTTTTTTAAACTTTATTCTGAAAATTCTGATTCAAACAAATGCATCTACTTCTCTTCAATTTTTCTAATAATTTCTATCACCTTTGGATTTTCCAAAAGTTTTTTAAACTTGGGGTGAGTTCTTAGGGCGTTAATGTCCCCTGACATCACAGCATCCATTACCAAGGGATCTTGCAAAGCGGCTTGTAAATCAGAATCATTTTGTAAAGACAAGATCATCTCCAGAATATCAGGGCTGTTCAATATCATGCCTTGTATTGCTTGTAAACCGCTGTTGATAAAGGGCAAAGACGGTTTTTTGTTGAGTACCTTGGCGCTCATCAACTCATTCGATTCTTCATTCAATTTAATCTGGCGAGGCTCTCTAGCACTCGATTCTTCGTTCGATTTTGAAGGAAGCACTCTAACCTTGCCTGAATGGATGCTCCGAATTTTGGAATCCTCAATTTTGAGCAAGCCAAAACTTGATTTGATGGTGTAAACACCGTTATTAAAAGAGACAATTTCTCCTTTAAGTAGGCTACCATCGTTGAGCTCAATTTGCCGTATAGTGCCAGCAAATACGTTGCTAATAGCAAATAGCACCAAAAAACAAGTTGTTATGAGTTTCATTATTAATTCTCCTAAGGATGGGTTGCAAAAATCTACAACTGATGATGTATCATCAAACTAAGGATTGTCAAGGACTTGCAACCCCGTTCCACTTATCACTTATTGGCATAAAATATGCAATTGTTTTAAACAAACTTACAACAGGAGACCAAAAAATGCTTGATAATCGCGGCGGTGAACACAGCAATTATGGTTTAGAAAATCATGGGTTGTCCAATTTAAACGATATTTATTGGAATTTAAACACCCCAGCGCTGTATGAACAAATTATCCGACATCATGAAGGTGTGTTAGCCCATCTTGGTCCAGTGGTGGTTTACACAGGGCAGCACACAGGGCGCTCTGCTAATGACAAATTTATCGTTCAAGAACCTGGCACAGAAAAAGACATTTGGTGGGGGAAGGTTAATCGCCCAATTTCAACTGAATATTTTAACAAACTTCATCGTCACATGATTTTGCACTTGCAAGCCCAAGAGGTCTATGTGCAAGACTGTTTTGCGGGGGCGTCTCCTAGACATCGTTTGCCAGTGCGCGTGATTAGCCAATATGCTTGGCATAACTTATTTGCCCGCAACATGTTCATTCAAGCAAAACCAGCAGAATTAGCAAACCATGTTCCAGAATTTACAGTGATTGCTGCCCCAAAACTCCATGCCAGCCCAGCACTGCATGGTACAAACTCAGAAACTTTTATCGTTGTCAACTTTGCCAAAAAACTGGTGCTTATTGGTGGCACCAGCTATGGCGGTGAAATCAAAAAATCAATTTTTACAGTGATGAATTACCTGATGCCACACCAAGGCGTATTGCCCATGCACTGCGCCGCTAATATCAGTACTGAGGGTCATACCACCCTATTTTTTGGCTTAAGCGGCACTGGTAAAACCACACTATCTGCTGATGGCACAAAAACATTGATTGGCGATGATGAACATGGTTGGGATGATGATGGCATTTTTAATTTTGAGGGCGGCTGCTATGCCAAATTGATTAACTTATCTCCTGAGGCAGAGCCAGAAATTTATGAAACCTCACGCCGCTTTGGTACACTGCTAGAAAATGTCGCCCTAAATGCCAAAACCCGTCGGGTTGACTTAATGGATGCGACATTTACAGAAAATACACGTGGCTCTTATCCCATATCCCACATTGGCAATGCCACCCGAAATGGCATGGGAGGACATCCCACCAATGTGATTTTCTTATCTGCTGACGCTTTTGGCGTTTTGCCCCCCATTGCGAAATTAACTAAGGCGCAAGCAATGTACCACTTCTTATCAGGCTATACCGCCAAAGTGGCTGGCACAGAAAAAGGCATCACTGAGCCACAACCTAATTTTAGTACATGCTACGGCGCACCATTCATGCCAATGCACCCCCAACGCTATGCCAACTTGTTAGGAAAAAAACTTGACCGACATAATGCTGACACCTGGCTAATTAACACCGGTTGGAGCGGTGGACCTTACGGCGTTGGACACAGGATAAAAATAGCTTACACCCGGGCAATGGTGAATGCAGTGTTAGATGGTCAATTAAAAAATGTGCCGCTAGAAAAGGAGCCCGTTTTTGGACTACAAGTGCCAAAATCCTGTCCAAATGTGCCTACTGAAATACTAAACCCACGCAATACTTGGGCTAATCCAGCAGATTATGACGCTCAAGCCAAAAAACTTGCGGGAATGTTTGCTAAAAATTTCAAACAATACGCTGATCAAGCAACCCCAGAAATCTTGGCAGCGGGACCCTCGTAAAAACCTTAATAACTACATGGATTACTTAGGAAACACCAAATCCCGTCCTTAGGCGCAAGACTTATCCCTAAGTAATCCGTGTAGTTAGTTAGGTGGACGCCAAATCCAACCACATCCGCACAGAGCCAAACCCCATCGCCCGTTTTTGCCCACCACCCACCAGCGCCAACGTCAACAACCAAGGCAAAGCCGATTTTAAATCGCCTCCCAACTCTGCCAAACCCACAAATCCTTGTAATGACATCGTTTGCTGATTACCACGCGAATAACGATCCCCAATATTCACAGGTGACAAATGCGTCCGCACCACCAAAATATCCTCAGCCGCCTCCCAAGCAGCATCTCTCGCATCCCGCGCCAGATTGTGTCGCATCTTACCATCCAACGACGAATTTCGATCCTCCATATCCCATGCAACTAAATTATATGCCACATTTCCCAACAGACTAACAAGAGGTAACTTTTGACTGGTATGAAAGCGGCGCCTACCCTGATCAGTTTTTTCTTGATGCAAAAAAGGGGTTTGAAATTCCAACAAAGCGGATTGCGCCGATGGCAAGCGCGCAATTTGCTGCGCCAGAGTCAAGCTAGGTGCTGCTTCTATCTTTGTAATATTAAAATAAACTTGTCCCTTTTCACCATTTAGCCCCAACTCTCCCATTTTTTTTAAAGTATCTTTAACAGCCCCCTGCGCAGCAATAGCATGTCGCCCCCACAAAGTCACTTCCAAAGTAAAAGCCTCAACCGGCTCTGCGCCCTCCAATTCTGCTGCCCGTAATAAAACAGGTCGAGCAAAATTTCTACGATGCACCTCAGAATAGGGTTTGTAAAGCCAAGGCACAACACAATTACTAGGATCATGACAACGCGGCTCGCCTGCCTTTGACAACAGGTTACAAGCCGTACTAGAAGCGCAAACCGCAGGCCATAATGCGCTACCAAAAGCGCCTGCTAAAGTTGTCCCAGGCGTGCTACCCATACGTGGTGGAAAAAAAAGTGGGCGGTCAGTAACACAATGAGCAAATAATTTTTGGATAGGTAATTCAAAAGGATGAGTTAATGGGTCGTAATTTGACATGATTATCAGGTTTATTTGTTTATTTTTGAGTTATGCTATAAACTTGTTTTTCAATAACCTACAGCACTATTTTTTTTTCATTTTTTTGTAAACTTCGCTAAATAATTTTATCGTTTTTGACAAAAAAACACAATAACTACATGGGTTTATAACCAGTGTACTGCCCCCATTACAAATTGCGCTTTTTTCATCCCCTTTTTGTCTGAATTACACCTTGATGCGAAAAATCAGATTAAAGCAAACATCAAAAGTTGGGGGGAAATTAACCATGACCAACAACTAAAAAGGAACACAAGTGTATCTGGTACTACTGGAAATTTCAGACAAAAAATCTTACTTATTTGCCACGAATCGCCTGCGTGAAAATATTGGTGCCTCTGAATTGATTTATCGAACATGCACACAATTTGTATTGGATGCTGTTAAAAATCAAGGCGGTTCTCAACTTTGGTCAGATGATCCACAACAATTGAGGACTCAACTCCGTAATGCGCCACAGGTTGAGAAAGCAGCGATAGAAATTATCATCGCCACTTCAGGTAAAACCTTGCTATTAACCAAAGAGAGAGCAAAGGCAGAAAATATCATATCCGAAGTGACAGCACGCGCTTTGTGCGAAGCCCCAAGTTTAGATGTTTGTGGCATCATCTCGGAGCCGTTTGATTGGCAAAATGACAATATTCATTGGCAAATCAAAACGATACACAAACAGTTTGAAGAAATACATCATCCTCAACAAAGCGCCAGATTTCCGAATTTGCCCATAGCAGCCTTATGCGTGAACTCTGGACTTCCAGCACAAACGCTTGATGCTGAGGGCAAAGAAATTTCTGCCACTTGTCAAGCCAAACAAAAGATGGCTGAGCTTTGCAAACGTGTTAAAAATGTTAGCCAACTGGAAGAGTGTTTTGAAGATTTGTCTTGGCTGGCATTGGTGCATGTTGATAGTTACCAAAGTAAAATATTTTTGGATTTTGACAAACACATAGGCAGTGCTGATAATCGCCTTTATGTGAATAAATTACGATTATTCTCACTCGCTTTAGAAGAAGCCACCGAAAAAGCATACCACAAAGCGCTCAATGTCTTAGAAGCACTTAAAAAAGAGAAAAAAACTTTATCTATCGCCCCCCTAATATTGGGGAGAGATGAAGTTACTGTGATTTGTGATGGGAGATATGCCCTAGAATTTACTCGTCTTTTCCTTAAGGCATTTGAAAAACAAACAACCAATTTAGGAATCATACCCGAAAAACAATTGTCAGCTGCGGCGGGTGTTAGCATTACTAAATGCCATTTTCCATTTTACAATGGATATACATTGGCTGAAGAATTGTGCAATCAAGCAAAAATCGTTGACAAAAAAACACAGAATCCCTGTTCGGCAATGGATTTTCACGTACTCTATGACACCTCTTTTACCCGTTTGAGCGATATTCGTCACGCATTGCAAGTGGATAAAACACGATTGACAGCGAAACCTTACGTTGTCAGTGAAAATCGGGAAGCTTGGGCAAAACAACACAGTATTACAGGACTATTGGCTCGCATTCAAATCTTCTTGAAAAAAGATAATGAAGGTCGCCGTAAACTTCCTAATAATCAAATACACAGCTTACGTGAGGGCTTATTTTTAGGTCGTGATGAGGCCAATGAACGTTTGAATTTGATCGTTAAGCGTTATCCCGAATTCCGTCAATTTTTAGAACAGCCCTCTAAAGAAGAAGAGGGATTATTCCGTTTAGAGGGAAACGGTTGGGAAACCCGTTTTTTAGATGCTTTGGAAGCTGTTGATTTTTGGAAGGAATACTATCGTGAAGACGCTTGAACTTTATTTTCTGAGTGATTGGCAGATTGGCGAAGGCTCAGGACAACCTGGTCATATTAACAAATTAGTCCGTCGGCATCCACAAGACAGATTACCTTATGTGCCTGCGAAAACGATTACCGGTATTTGGCGTGATGCTTGTGAACAAGTGGCGGTTGGCTTAGATGATGGTCAGGAGAAGGGTCCTTGGCAAGCATGGGTGACAACCCTATTTGGTACACAACCAGGGCTCAATGAAAACGCCCCTGATATTTCTCCACAATCTGCCTGTTTAACAGTTCGTCCTGCACGTTTACCCCAAAGTTTGCGTCAACAATTGGCTAATTCACCGCCTCTAAAAGAAGCCTTGACTTTTATTAAACCGACAGTACGCATTGATCGTCAAACGGGGCAAGCCGTCAATGAACATTTATTTTTTAATGAAGTGGTACGCGCAGGCGCAGTGTTGGAAACTCAAGTTTCCATTGATGAGACTTTCACAGAAACCCAAGAAAAAACCGCCTATGCTTTATTATGGGCAGGTGCAAAAGCGGTAGAAAGGTTGGGGGGAAAAAGGCGACGGGGAGTTGGGCGTTGTCAGTTGAAATTTCATGCAATTAGCAAAGTTGACGCTTTAAAGATTCTTAAGCAAACATCGGTGCCACCTTGCCCAAAACCTTCAATAGACGACAAAACGCGGTTTAACTTGATTTCAGATCACAAACCCTCTGATGCTTGGGTACAAGTGCCACTGCACTTAACTTTAAAAAGTCCCGTTATTGTGCCACAACGCGAAGTGGGTAATATGATCAAAAGCCTAGATTACATTTCAGGTACTCTTTTACTGAGTCCGGTAACTCGCTTACTCCGAAAAAGCACTCAGCTGGATTTATTTAATGAGGTGGTTAAAGGAAATATTCAAGTCAGTCATGCCTATTTAGAAGTCATGAAAACACGTGGGTTACCGGTGCCTTTAGCTTTAGTTTATGACAATCAAGGGCGAGTATGGAACCGCCTAGTTGAAAACGCAGAACACCCACATCGCGAAGGCTATATCAGCACCTTTGAGAAGACTTTACCCACCTTATCGACAACTTCTTTGCAAGTGACAACGCATGGCACTATCGAAGATACTTCTCAACGTTCTGCTGAAATGCATGGGAGTGTTTTCAGTTTTGAAGCCATCAATGCTGGCACTCGTTTACAATCCGTTTTAAAATTGCGGCAATCTGTTGCCCAAAAATTGCAAGCTGCTAATAAAGCTTGGTGGAAAGTGTTAAATACCAACATTCACGTTGGTAAATCGAAAAAAGATGATTATGGTTGGGTACAGTTACAAGCTAATACTTGCGAACCAATACCCACACCACCCATTTCATCTGATAAGCTTGTGGTGTGGCTCTGTTCAGATTTATTACTGCGCGATGCACGCTTGCGCCCCAGCATAGAGGTTACCGATTTACAAAAAGAATTGGAAAATCAATTAGGTGTGAAATTATCACTTCGACAAAGCGACACTTTATCAACCTTAATGCGTACAGCCCGCAAAGATGGTTGGCATCAAGAATGGGGACAACCCCGCCCATCTTATATTGGTTTAGCTGCAGGTTCATGCGTTGTATTTGAATGTGGTTGTTTAGAACAAGATAAACTTCACGCCTTAATGCAACGCGGTTTAGGAGAACGCCGAGCAGAAGGCTTTGGAGAAGTGCGTTTAAATCCACCCTTGTTGATGCAAAAATTGTCAACATTACCCCGCTCTGAAATTTCCCCAACACCCATTGTTTCAAAGCCGATCACTGCTTCTCTTCCAACAGGAACTGATGAATTTGTGGAAATTTTGGAGACGGCAGCTTGGCGTGAGGATATTCGACGCGCTGCTTTTGCATTAAGCATTGATGGTGGCATACGCCGTCAAACCTTTAGCTGGAGTGCAGACAAACCACCCAATAATCAATTAGGTGCATTACGCACCGTATTGACTCGAATGCAAACAACGGCAGATAAACGGCACGTTCAAGATTGGCTCAATCACTTGCGTAAAACAGATAACCGCAAGGACAAATGGTCAAACAAAGCTTTGGAAACGATTCAGTCGCTAATAGAACAACCAAACTTAATTTGGGAGATCTTACAAAATAAAACCAAAAGTTTTAAACATCAGTTTCCCACTTTACGTGTTGATGCCAAGGCAAAATTAGAATATGCACTTTGGGCAGAAGCCGTGCGCACCCTATTTGCGCTCGCCATGCACTATGAACGAAAGGAGAGGGAAGGATAATGGCAAGATTACTTTCAAAACGCTTAACCCTCACCGGCACATTATTGGCAAAAATGCCGTTGCACGTTGGTGGGGTGCCTGATAGTGTAGAGGCGGATATGCCCCTCGCCAGAAATGGCTTAGGCTATCTTTATGTGCCAGGGACTTCACTCGCAGGCGTGTTCCGTACTTGGATGGAAAGACATTTTAATAATACCGAAGTCTTGGATAATCTTTGGGGCTTCCACCAACCCAAAAAATTTGAAGGCGCTGCCAGTCGTATATTGGTTGAAGATGCTAAAGTCTCTTTACCACCAGGATTACCCGAAGAACTTTGGGACAGTATTGGCATTGAACGCCGCTGGGGAACAGCCGCAAATAGCCAAAAGTTTGATCGCACCGTTCTCCCCAAAGGCAGCACTTTAGATTTATGTTTACACGTCGATTTGCCCTCAGAAGACACTGCAAATGCCATGCGTGCCATGCTAGGTTATTTGATAAAAGCTTTAGAAGCTGGGCAAATTGTGCTGGGCGCGGCAACAACGCGCGGTTTAGGACAAGTTGAATTAATCTCAACTCAACTGCGTGAAGTCGATTGGACTCGTAAAGACTCCGTTTTAAAATGGTTAGCAGACGATACCAAGGCGCAAACAATAAACGATATTTCCCTGATTGAGGCGGATAAAACACTGGCTTGTCGTCAATTAAATATTCTACAGGTCAAAATTGATTGGGCACCGATTGGTCCATTGATGGTTAAAGCGAGTTATGATGGCATTGCGGTAGATATTCTACCAAAGGTTTCTGGCGTTGACGGTGGTTTGATGGCTTTGGTTTTACCTGGCAGCTCACTGAAAGGTGCATTGCGCCACCAAGCAGAGCGCATTGTTCGCACCGTCTTAAATCAACAAGATTTAGCAGATGATTGGCTTGATCAAGTTCAGGTGCCGCTGGTAGAATACATTTTTGGGGCAGCCAAAAAGCCTTCAAAAAAATATAAATCCGTCAAAGTAGCAGGACGTGGTTGTTTGAGTGTTCACACTTGCTATGCCAAAAACACCTTGTGTAGCCCTCAACAATGGCAACAAGTTGAAGCCGCTCAGACTTCTGCAGAAAAAGCCCATCCTTTATATGATGCCTTAAATGACGTTGGGCTACGCGAAACCCCCTATTTTGAGCAGGGCTTTCATGTGGCAATTGATCGTTGGACAGGAGGAGCCGCAGAGGGTTTTTTATACAGTGCCATTGAACCATTTGGGGTAGAATGGGATCCTATTGAAATCCGTTTTGATTTAAGCGAAGATCGTCTGCCTTCTGAATATCAAGCGCCCGCTTTGACTTTGCTACTATTACTGCTACGCGACTTAAGTGAGCAACGTTTGACTGTCGGCTTTGGCGTCAATCGTGGCTATGGAACTTTATCAGCGAAAAAAATAACTTTTCAATGGGAAGAAACAAGTGAACCTGAGAAAAAACATTGGTTAGATGGAAAAACCTTAGAAGTTCCTTTTTCTTTAAATCAGTTACCAGCTGCAGATTTACAAGTTGCATGGCAAGCTTGGATTAACGCACAGAGGGTGGGATAATGGTTAAATTATCGACTTATCACAAAGACGATTTAGCACTTGAAGAAATCATTCAACTTCCCTTGAGCAAAGGAACCATCGGGCTTTTTTACAGCCCTTCACGATGCCAATTTGGACGCTGGGACTCCGGACAAATCAGTGATGCCTCAGGCAAACCATTTGCATTAGAAGAAGTTTTTGAAGCCCGTTTATTTCATCCAATGGCAGAAGTGCGCTGGTTGAGAAACCCAAGTACTGCAAACTTAGGGCGCTCTGTTTATCTCTTTGAGAGTAGCAGCCAATTTAAAGGGAAAGGCTGGCAAAAAAAAGCCCCGTTAAGCAATTTGACTGTAAAAGAGAATGAGTATTTGCTTTGGGGACTTTCTTGGAAAGTTAACGATTTAGACAAAAATTGGTCTTGCCTTGCGGCCGCACGTATTGGCAGATTACCGGTGCCATTGCCCAATTTACAGGAAAAACAACGAGTGCGCTTAAAAACGGTGGAATACATTGGATTACCCCGTGATGCTGAAGGCCAAATCACGCGGATTGGGCAATATGGTAATCAAGTGATTGTTGAAGAGCGGTGGTTGAGTTTAGAAGTGTTCAAATTTGGAAAATAAGGAAAACAGCATGCCTGATGAACCAAAAACCTCAAAAATCACAATCATCACCACCAAGAAAAAAGAAAAAAAGGTCATGATTGGGGTTGCTACTAAAAAGGGTAGTGATCAACGCGCTGTCAGTGAAAGAATTTTGAGTAACGATTTAGTTTCTCTCTTCAAAAAAACGCCTGATCAATTAGAGGGGTTGGAAGTTGAATATGCGCTAGAAAAAGGAATCTTGGCTAAAGTTTGGAAAAAAGGGGGAAAATGGGAAGGCAATTCACAGGGCGCACCACCGCGTCAGCCCATGAGGCGAGACAGGATGGATCAGAGAAGGCGCAGGGCACAAGGAAGTCGATATCAGCAACTGACTAAAACTCAAGAAGCTTTCCACAATCCTTATAATTTTGTACCAGCCTTGCCCAGAAATCAGGTTAAAAATGATTTAGGCGATCATGCGCCACGAGGACATCATGCTTATCATCCCGATCATTGGTCAGGTTGGCTTGAGGTGCAGTTAACGACTGCAACCCCATTATTAGTGCCTGATGGTGCACGGATTTCAATCAACGATGATGACCATAAAACTTTTCCGATGCGGGTAGATGCCAATGGGGCTCCTTATTTACCACCAACTTCGTTAAAGGGTATGTTACGGGCAGCCTATGAAATTGTGACTAACAGTCGTTTCAGTATTTTTGAAAAGCATGGTAACCGTTTGGCTTTTCGTATGGATGCCCGCGCTGGTGTGGAAATGGTGCCAGCCGTGGTAGAAGAAAGCGCAGCAGGACTGCAATTGCGTTTGTTACCTGGCAGCAGTAGCATAGGCGAAAACGGTGCGCCACAAAATGGACTCATGTATGCCGCATGGTTGCCACGTTACCAAAAATATCGCTCAAATGACAAAAATCATCAAAAAGATAAGCATGAGTCAAAACAAGCCTTACGTTATGATGATAATAGCTTGCCACAACATGGTGATCCTGTTTGGGTACGATGTCAACAACAAAACCATCGCTCTGGACGTTTTTCCTTTTTAACTGTGACTGATATTCGCCAACGTACCCCAGGTGAAGGGGCCCCAACTGATTATCAGGCGGGCATTGTGTGTATCACCGGGCGCAATATGATGAATAAACATGAAGAAAGGGTATTTTTACTCAACCGAAATGACCCAAGAGTGGAATTAACCCCAAGCTTGATTGAAGGTTGGCAAACTTTGGTTAAAAATTATCAGAACATTCATGCTGATGATTTACAAAAAAGAAGAAGGGAGGGACATCACCCAAATGACTATTTAGGAAACGAACCCGGAAAAACCGGTTGGTCACATCAAATCCATACCAAAGAGGCCACTCACTTAGAAGCCGGCAATTTGTGCTATGCCCGAATCACCCATCAGAACAAGGGTTATGGCATATCAGGGCTTTATCCTGTGATGATTTCGCGTGACTTATACAAAGCAAGTCCGGCTGATTTATTACCTCTCAGTCTTCACCCAGCGAGCGATTATGCCGAACTGTCTCCGGCTGATCGTGTCTTTGGTTGGGTCAATCACAAAGGCAAAGGGGCATGGCGAGGACAATTACGCATTGAACCGGCTAATTGCGAACAAGGTCAAGATGCCATTGAGCATTTCGGTGATGATGGCGTACCACTCGCTATTTTAGGCGAACCCAAACCGCAACAAAACCGTTTCTATGCGGCGCATAATCGCCAAGGAGAACCATTAGTTGAAGGTCAAGAAAAAGCAACTGCTTATCAAGATAAAACGCAAGGTTTACGAGGACGCAAAGTCTATCCTCATCATGCCCACCTAACCACGTTACACAATTATTGGCTTCAACCGAGAGAAGATCGTACCCAAAAACCTGTTATTCATCAAAACAAAAGGTATGCTCAAGAATATCGTCGTCCAACGATCATTGATAAAGGGAAAGATAAAACCCGTGATAATCAAAATCGCTCTGTACTCGGTTGGATAAAACCTAACAGTACTTTTCGCTTTAAAATACATGTGAGTAATTTAACAGGGGTAGAATTAGGCGCATTGTTGTGGTTATTGCATCTGGATAAGAGCCACAATCATCGCTTAGGCAGTAGCAAACCCTTGGGTTTTGGTAGCGTTCATTTAAAACTTGAAAACATGGAATTGCGAAATGGGCAAGATTGGGCCACTTTTTACACAAATTTTCTAGGCGCTGACACACCTTGTTTGCGTGATATCCTGCCACACATTGAAACGTATAAAGAAGCGGTGGCAGAGGCTTATGGCAAACCATTTGAACAAATATCATTTATTAAAGCCTTCAAGGTGGCTTTACAAGGCTTTAATAATGGCTTACCTATGCATTATCCACGCCTGGATGAAAAACCAAATCCAGAAGGCAAGAGTTTTGAATGGTTTGTCCAAAACGAGAGAACTAAAGGACCCCGCTTGCCTTTACCCTCTTTAGAAGGACAACGGGGATTACCATTGTTGATTCCCTAAACTAACGGGCAATATTATGGCGACTGAATCAAAATCTGTAACAATGGCTCAAGTTCAAACAGTTGGACTTTGTAACAAAGATTGCATAAAGTTTCAAAAGGTCGTACTTCGACTTGTTGGAGAATATCTTGAAAACAAAATAAGCGATACAGACTTTTTGGATAGATTAAGACGACAGGAGGAGCTGACTTTAAAATGCTTTAAAGCGCATGGCTTATTAGGTTCAGAAAGAGAACTGATGAGGTTTTTAACGAAGTCGTTGAATTAAAGTTGTGTACCTTGCACAAGCGGCAAGGTACGCTTTGAACTTTTAAGAAGCGTTTTTGTAATACCACACAATTGCCCAAACAACGATTAGTAGCGCAATCACTGCGTATGTAACCATTAAAGTTTCCATAGCGCCCCCCTTATTTAGCTGATGTTACGCACTCTTGTTCACAAACCATAGTCGCAAAGCTTGTGAACGAGGATGCGTAACACCAATTATTTAAGTTATAGATATTCATAAAAAGAATTTATAAACGAAAAACCTGTCAGGTTTTTTGAAAAACTTACATAAAAAGCCCAACTAATGACAAGGGCATTTGGATTAATGGCTTATTCAAAACGATAAAGAAATGCAAGTGTTTTTGGAAACCCTTATAACAAGCTAATTTATGGATATTATTTTTTTAAGAGAATTGAAAATCGAAACAATCATCGGTGTTTTTGATTGGGAACGCAAAATTAAGCAAACGGTGATACTTGATTTGGAAATGGCGACAGATATTCGTAAAGCCGCCTCAACAGATCAGCTTGAAGATACCCTTAACTACAAAGCGGTGGCTAAACGCCTCATTGATTTTGTCAGCCACAGTGAATTTCAGCTAGTCGAAACGCTGGCAGAGCGTATTACTGAAATCGTTTTAACCGAGTTTTCAGTACCTTGGATACGTTTACAATTAAATAAAAAAGGCGCTATTCGTAGCGCACAAGATGTGGGCATCATTATTGAGCGGGGAAAAAAACCTGAAAATGGCACAAGTGTACGTTAGCATAGGCAGCAATATTGAACCGCGCCGTTATATCCGTGCTGGCTTAGCTGATATGAAGCAGCACTTTGGCGCACTTACTTTATCATCTGTGTACGAAAGCGAGGCGGTGGGTTTTGAGGGGGAAAATTTTTACAATTTGGTTGTGGGATTTGAAACCCATATGGATGTGCATTGCATTGCCAACACATTGCGAATAATTGAAAAAAATAATGGTCGTAAACGCACAAACAACCGTTTTATTGCCCGCACCTTAGATTTGGACATGTTACTGTATGATGATTTAATTTTCAAAGACAACAAAGTAGAGGTGCCACGCAATGAGATTTTAAAATATGCTTTTGTGCTGTTACCGTTGTCTGACATTGCGCCAAATGCCAAACATCCAGTAACGGGACAATCTTATGCCGAATTATGGCAAGCTTTTGACAAAAAAGGACAATCTTTGTGGCGTGTTGATTTTTAAATAGGATTCACTGGCGCAGATGTTTTTCAGCATTTGAGAATTTATACTTCTCAAATTCAGAAAATCAATGAATTATCACCCGCCCTCTTTTTTGATGATACACGTCATTTGGAATGGGACTTACATTGTTCGATTGGGCAATCAAACTCAAAAGCGTTTCAATACCTGACAATTTACGACTATTCTTGTTAATATTATGCGCGTTTTTTTCAATACTATGAATAAGTAACGCGTCGTTGTTTTTTCTGTTGTTCACGCCGAAATTTTCAAAAATTATCAGCGCAGCATTCATCCGAATATCAATAGGTGTCTCATAATCCACCATGAGCGTTTTAAGGCTCTCTAATGCCATGCTAACAATTTCATTCAGCTGTGTTTGGGAAATTTTACCATTTTCTAATACGTTTGATGGTGGTTCAAATTTCTTGTTCATAATTTCCTCCCCACAACAGTTATGTTGTCACAAGAAAATGAAGTAAATTTGTGGTAGAAACTTGGTTTCTCACTTGTGGTAATAATAACACATTCTCAAAATAGGGTTTTTTTGCTCCTTTTCAACATGAATGTAAGTCACTCAAAAACCTTCAAGGTTTGGTAAACCTTGAAGGTTTAGGTGTACAGCTTATTTCATCTTAAAGCCAATAAGCAAGCCCATTGCTGCCATGCTAGAAGAGGGCAAATGACTGGTCACAAAATCACGAAAACTACCGATACGGGGCAATAACCAGTCAAGAAAAGAGTCATAATGTGATCCTAAACTGTGCCAATTTATTTCAATAAACCCAGCATATTGCAGACCAAATAATGCTAATGACAAGACACCAATTACAAATAAAGTGATTTTTAAAGAAATTTTTAAAGCATAACCGAGACTTAAACCTATCAGGAAACTAAAACCCATTTTTGTGAGCAACATGGTCCAATCGACACCGTCTAGTCCTAAACCATTTTCTGACTCCGATGGCATATTGATTGGCGGAATTGCGTCAGTACTCTCAATAATTGGTGCATTGAGCGCATAAGCTGCGACAGGCAAGCTGCTTACCAAAGTAATGCCTAACAGATATTTTTTCCAACAGTTATGTTTTACCATCATTTATTCCTTCGTTTTATCAAAACCCTAATAACAGAAAGCGATTACTTTTAAAAAAGGATAAACCCCAGTCCAAAGGTTGGTTTTGACGATGCCCGTATTAAAAGTAATCGCTTTCCGTTATTAAAGTTTTATGAAAGCAACAGCTCTAATGTCTACTAAATAAATAATCATGCCCTGTGATCAAACAACTGTCAAGTAATTTCGTCTCTGTTTGCTAGTAACGCCACTAGGATGATATATTTACCCTTTTTTTTTTTAGGAGTATTTTAGGCAATGTTGAATAAACGCAGTCAGGCTGGTTTTCAATGGACATGGGCATTAGCCCTCTTTTTGTTTTTAGTCCCAGTGGCGTATGCCGGCGGCGGGGGCGCTGCAACAATTAATTTTTTATGGATTGCCGTTTTCCTATTGCTGGCAAAAGCATCTAGTTTAGTTGAAAAATGGGGACAACCAGCTGTGCTGGCTGAGCTGGTACTGGGCGTTATACTGGGAAATTTAGTCCTTGTTGGCTTAGGAATATTTGAGCCCGTCAAGCATGATGCGATCATTTTGTTTCTTGCTGAATTGGGCGTGGTGATTTTGTTATTTCAAATTGGCTTGGAATCCAAAATCGAAGAAATGCGCGAAGTGGGATGGCGAGCCTTTTGGGTAGCCTGTGTCGGCGTGGTGACTCCCTTTGCGCTTGGTTATGTTGTCGGCATGTGGCTTATGCCTGGGCTTGAGAACAATGCCTATTTATTTTTGGGAGCTACCCTCACTGCAACTTCTGTTGGTATCACCGGTAGGGTATTTCGTGATTTGGGCAAGCTGCAAACGCGAGAAGCACAGATTGTGTTGGGGGCTGCTGTTATTGACGATGTCATGGGGTTGATTATTTTAGCAGTCGTGTCTGCGATTGTGGCGACAGGGGCTGTCAGCGTGACTTCAATCAGCTGGATCAGTTTAAAAGCCATTATATTTCTTGTCGCTGCCCTGTTTGTAGGGCAATGGATGGCGCCTAAAATAGGGAAATTTTTCTCTATGATTCATACCGGGATTGGCATGAAATTTACAATTGCCATCAGCTTTTGCTTAATATTTGCTTATCTCGCCCATTTGGCAGGACTTGCAGCCATCGTTGGCGCTTTTGCGGCTGGCTTAATGCTAGAGGCTGTACACTTTAAGAGATTTCAGGATCCTGGTATTAATGAAGACATAGAAAAGGCAGTAGCAAACGCAGACGATAAAACCAAGCAACAAGTCAAAGACGTTTTAAACCACCACAACAATCATCATTTGGATGAATTAATGGCCCCTTTAGGGCATTTTTTAGTGCCATTGTTTTTTATCATGACAGGTATGCAAGTTGATTTGACCACTTTATTTGATCCAAAGATATTGGGCATTGCTTTGGTGATTACTGTGGTGGCGTTTATTGGTAAAGTTGTCGCAGGGATTGTAGCTGGTCCTGTTAATAAATATATTGTAGGTTGGGGCATGGCACCCCGCGGCGAAGTAGGACTGATTTTTGCCATGATAGGAAAACAACTTGACGTGATTAGTGATGAAATGTTTTCGGTGGTGATTATCATGGTGATTTTGACCACATTGTTGACACCGCCAATATTGAATTATTTGTTACGGAAGCAGGAGGCGTAGTTAGAACTACAGGGATTAGAGGAAGTCGTTTCAAGCGAAGATGAAAAATCATCATATGGCTGATAATCGCAGCCATTATTGCATGGTGGTTGACTTCCTAATCCTAGCTTGAGCTAAGCAGTGGGATAAATTTTATCCTGCTGCTTTTTTTTTGCAAGTACCTAATCCGATCAATTGATTTATTGTTAAAATGTGTGAGGTAACAAAACATGAAATATGCTTTAAAAGAACGAATTGGAAATCCCGAGCTGTTTTGCGGTAGAGAGCGGGAAATGGAATTATTGATAAATTGGATACGTCAGATACCCTTCGAAACCGCCAAATCTCGTGCCTTATTAGGGCGACGTAAATGTGGCAAATCTGCCATTATGCAACGATTGTTCAACATTTTATGGAATAAAAACGGGTTAGTGATCCCGTTTTATTTTG
>CAYFOB010000002.1:29644-34540 GCA_964344525.1 uncultured Thiomargarita sp. | reverse complement strand
ATGCCCCGAAGCTCCGCTTCGAGTGGTATGGAAATTTCCGCCCTCCTGTACTAGGAAATGGCATTATAGCAGGCAAAGGGCAAATTGTCATAATTATCACTCTTAAAAATCAGGCAAGTACCCATTCACAAACTTATCAGGTTGGTTCAAAAATCATCATCACCGCCATACTCATAAATAGCAGTCACAATATGATCTTCTATCTCATCAGCCTTGCGGTATCCACATTTGTTATTGTTCAAAAACAGCGCGTATCCCAAAACGGCTCCATTTTTACTGGCCACATAACCTGCCAAGTTACTGACACCTTTCAAAGTGCCTGTTTTGGCTCGAATTTTACCACGCGCTGGGGAGCTTCCTAGCCGTCGTGATTGGATACCATAAGCACCCATTATTCGCAACGCCGAAATAAAATCGGGCCCTATATCAAAACGCGAAAACATGGCTGTGAGTAAATCTGTAACAGTACGGGTTGTCATACGATTCTTTCTTGACAAACCAGAACCATCCACCAACACAAGCCCTTGCAAATTGGCATTGCTGATACGTAAAAAATCTTTTATCAACCTTAAACCCTCTGCATGGGAACCTGGGGAACCAAAACGCTCTGCTGCAATGGTTTTGACAATGAGTTCGGCTGTCATATTGTTGGAATACGTATTTAAATCTTTTAAAATCAATGATAAAGGGTATGAAAAGTGCTCATATAGTTTATTGGCTTCAACTGGGGTCAAAATGACTTTTGTGGAACCATTTATTTTTATCCCCGCTTGTTGTAAAAGAACACGAAAAGTTTCTGCAGCATAGCGCGTTGGGTTATTAACATTACGCAAAATGATTCTTTCACGCGCTGTGATAGCTAGCTTCCCTTTGATCCATATTTCCACATCTCCTGAGACATTTTCGCTTCGTTCTGCTGAAACTGTGTTTCTACCTTGCTTGATTGTTTGACCAGTATTATGTAAATGCATATAAGGAATCGTTGGTTCTAACCAAACATTTAGTGGGTCTCCAACCTCTACCCCTGGCTGAACATGGATAAAAATGATATTGAAATTTAAGGATAATGCGCTTAGCTTAGCATCATAAGCACGTTGAGTACGGCGAATTTCCCAATAAGGTGCCCGATCATAGCTATCAAAAAAATGCGCATCTACCACTAAATTACCAGCAATTTCATTAATACCACTGGCTTTGAGTCGGGTAGCAATAGCCCAAAGATGCTCAGTAGATAACCTAGGATCCCCACCACCACGTATAATTAAATCGCCTTGGAGAACGGAACCATTCCGCTCACCATTAGACAAAAATTCGGTTTTAAAGCGGTATTCAGGACCCAAATAATGTAAAGCAGCAGCAGTGGTGAATATTTTCACCACCGATGCCGGCAATAAAGGCTTATCGACATTACGTGTGTAAATGACATTACCGTTTGGCATGCTTACCACATGAACAGATGTTTCATTGTCTTTTAAACAAGGTGCACTCAATATATTGTCAATTTTCTGGGTCAGTAAAATTTGTGAATAGGCAGAAGCCGTCAACAACATCAATAAATTGAACCAGAACAAACGTGATATGCTGGAATTTAACATTTTGTGAATGAGGATAAATGGAATTAATGTGGGAAATAGTGATTCCACAAATACTATTTCGGAAAGCAAATAGTATTTGTAGACAATGGCGGATTAACAAATACTATTTCGGAAAGCAAATAGTATTTGTAGACAATGAGGACTCAACAAATACTACTTCTTGAAGAAATAGTATTTGCGTTTTTGAAAAATCAACCCTGATCTAATCAGATTTATCCGCCTCTCCTTTTTTATATTGTGCTACCAAATCCGCTTTAAGCTCAATACCCTGCCGAGAAGTTGTTCTCTTCTTTGAAGCCCTTGAAGTGGTTGGTTTTGGTTGACTAGATGCGCTATCAACCGACGTTTTGGGTGGTTCTGCTATGCTCTGTTCAGGCGGCGGTTCTCTTTTTTCCGTACTCACCTCAACAGGTTTTTCCACACTCGGGAGCGGCGGTTCGCTCGCCTTTGAGTTGCTAGCTGTGCTGGTGGACGACGAAGTTCCATTGCCTGGTATTTCTGCCGATATTTTCTGTCCAAAACTACCAAATAAACTAAAAATGATGATAAAAATGGCACGAATCACATAAAACACCATCTTTAGCACCCCAATAATTTTCCCAACAATATTAACTATCGCAAGAACAATACTGATGACTCCCATCCAAATACGCAACCATAATGGTATTGCAGGGAGTGGTGGCGCTTCTTCCACTTTTTCTGTGGCCCCGTTATATTCGCCACCACCGCTAGAACACAACGCATCTGGTCCAATGCTGATACAACCCAAGGGAATAACAACCAGCGTCAGCAAGGTAGAAATCAGCACACCAAACAGTAAGGAAATCGCCATGCCCTGAAAAATAGGGTCAAATAAAATCACAAATGATCCTGCTACCAAAGCAAAAGCCGTAATTAAAATGGGGCGAGTACGGGTTTTACAAGCCAAAATCACCGCATCTTGTATAGACGTACCTTGCTGTATTTCATGAATAGAATAATCTACCAACAAAATAGAATTACGCACAATAATACCTGCCAGCGCAATCCAACCGATCATTGAAGTGGCTGTAAATTCAGCATCTAACAACCAATGCCCAGGAATAATACCTAGCAATGTCAACGGAATCGGTGCCATAATGATCGCTGGTACAAGAAAACCACCAAATAACCAAACCACTAAGGTGTAAATCAAAACCATTGCAACCGCAAATGCCATGCCCATATCGCGGAATGTTTCATAAGTGACTGTCCATTCCCCAGTCCATTCAAAACCAGATTGCCCAATGACTTTTGGTGGACCAATATATCGATCACAAAAAGAAATCACGAACAAATCTAAACAACCCTCGTTCACCAAATTAACACCATCTGGTGTTTCATAATCTTTTAATATCCCCTCAATTTCGAGCATACCATAAATTGGCGCACTCAAACTGTATCCATTAGTTTCTTTATCATAAAGACCCACAGGATCGCCTACCACATATTCAACAGGGCGTAAATCTTTTTGATAAAAAATGCGATCTTGCTCATCTTCGACAAAATGGCCTAATTCTGCAAGGGGGATTATGGCACCGGTTTGTGTAGGAATCGGTAAATCATACAAACGGCTCAATTGTGAGCGCTCCATTAAGGGTACTTGAATGATAATGCGTGTTGGCTCAAGTACATGACCTTGTTTGATATCACCTAGCTTAAATCCACCCAATGCCATCATTAAATTACGATTAATCGTATCAACAGAAATACCACGGCGGACAGCTTTCTCAGTATCCACTTCAAAACGCCAAATCTTATGTGGAGCAGGTATGTAATTATCTACATCGTCTAAGATTTCAGCCTGTTCAAATATTTCTGTCATTTTGTTGGCGACTTCTAAGCGAGTTTTATCATCTGGACCATAAACTTCTGCAACAATAGATTGCAATACCGGTGGTCCTGGTGGCATTTCTACCACTGTAACCTTAACGGGGCTACTTACCTCTTCAATAAGTTTCTTTAATTCTAACCGCGCTGCAACAGCAATTTCATGGCTAGTACGATGCTCTTCAAGGTGACATTTTAACGTATCTTTATCCCAAAAACTTAAGCCACACTTTTTCTTTTCTAATTGCACATGAATATCTGCCTGCCAAGGTTGTCGGCGCAAATAGTAATGGCGCACCATCCCATTAAAATCAAAGGGCTGTGAAGTACCAACATAGCTTTGCAAAGCAACAACTTCAGGAAATTTTTCCCGGTCACGCAACCTTTCCACCATTTGATAAGTCAAATTAGCCGTTACTGGCAAAGCAGTACCTTCCGGCATATCAATAAAAACATTGAATTCAGGCTTTTTATCCAGTGGCAACATTTTGACTTCAACCGACTTAAAATAAAACATTGAGCATGCTGCAAAAAATGCAAAAACCAATAAGATCAAAAATCCCCACCCAAGAATACGGCTAGTAAACAAAGGCGGTAAAAGTCTGCGGAAAAACCGTTCAATTCTAAGATTTGCCTTATGCTCCTTGATTTCTGCTTTTTGTAGCGCCACTAATGAAGGTTTAAAGCGCATGGCCAACCAAGGCGTAAAAATAAACGCTGCAAACAATGAAAATATCATTGCTACCGACCCCAAAGCCGGGATTGGCTCCATATAAGGCCCCATCATGCCTGACACAAACCCCATTGGTAACAAAGCGGCTACCACCGTAAATGTTGCCAAAATTGTGGGATTTCCAACCTCGCGCACCGCATCAACTGCTGTAAATGTATCAGTTTCTCCTTGCAACAGCCAGCGACGATAAATATTTTCTATGACCACAATCGCATCATCTACCAAAATACCGATAGAAAAAATCAAGGCAAATAAACTCACACGATCAATGGTATAACCCAACACCCATGCAGAAAAAACAGTGACTAAAATCACCACAGGAATGACCAATGTCACCACAAGAGAGGGACGCCATCCTAAAAAGTATAATACTAATAAGGTCACAGCCCCAGTTGCTATAAATAATTTTTTAATTAAATCATTAACTTTATCATTAGCCGTTTGCCCATAATTGCGGGTGACTTCAACATGTACATTATCTGGAATAACATTGTTTTTTCTAAGTGTATCAACATGTGTCAAAATGTTTCTGGCAACTGAAACCCCGTTGGTTCTAATTTTTTTGGATATCGCAATGGTAACAGCTGGGGCCCCATTAACTTCTGGTACAGTCACGTCATAATCCAGCCAAAAACTATCATGTTTTTCATAAGCAGCGCCAGAATAATAATTGACCATTTGATAGGGTTCTTTTTCAGGGCCCTGTGTCACATCAGCCAC
>CAYFOB010000002.1:29383-29634 GCA_964344525.1 uncultured Thiomargarita sp. | reverse complement strand
CCTTGAAAAGTACCCACCACCAAATTTTTAACATCTTCGGCATTACCTAAAAACTTACCTGTGTACACAGTAAAATGTGTATTAGCAGATTCTATCACTCCTGCCCGAGTCTCATTATTAGCAGTTTGTATAGTCTGAGCAACTTGTCCAATACTGATACCAAAACCTGATAAATCTTGTGGTTTAACTTCAACAAGCACCTGTTCAGCGCGTCCCCCCACCACAAAACTTTGCCCTGTATTAGGAATGCC
>CAYFOB010000002.1:27713-29373 GCA_964344525.1 uncultured Thiomargarita sp. | reverse complement strand
TTGAGGCTTTGCATCACTTCAAAAGCCAACGTGCGCAAAGCCCCATCATCCAAATTATCAGACCATAAGGTTAAAGCAACAACTGGCACATCATCAATGCCTTTGGGTTTCACCAAAGGCTGCTGGACACCGGGGGGCACTTTATCCATATTCGACTGTAATTTGTCATAAACTTTAAAAATCGAATTTTCTAATTGCTCCCCCACTTCAAACTGCACTGTCACCATGCCCTGTCCCCGTTCCGAGGCAGAGTACACATGTTTGACCGCGGGAATTTCACTCATTATGCGTTGTAGCGGCTCAATAGCTAAACTGGCCACTTGTTGTCCGGAGGCCCCTGGATATTGAATAAAAATATCCACCATAGGCACAGAAATTTGCGGATCCTCCTGACGAGGCGTGATCATCAAGCCTATGAGTCCCATAAATAACATAGCGAAAAAGAGCAATGGCGATAGGGGCGAATGAATAAAATTTTTCGCCATCTTTCCCGCTATACCCAAAGAATGCTGAGTATCCATAGAAGAATATTATTAGATTGTTATGCAGATTTTTAAAAGTAAAAAGTAAAAAAACACGATTTGCTAACAAGAAAAATTTCTTGATCCCATATTGATCACAATTTGATCACCTTCCCTCAATCCGCTGAGAACACTCACAAAATCACCAAAACGGGGATCAAGATCATTAATAAGTGCAGGGTTAATTATTCTACCTAACCGTACTAAACGTAGTTCATTTTTATTATCCCTCTTAAACACGCAAACTCCTGGCAAACTACCACGCTTAATGACCGCACTTTTAGGAATCAAAAGTAAATCTCGTTGACTTGCTTTTACATCTGGTACATCTACTTGTGCGTATTGTCCAGGGCCAACATATCGCGCATCTTCGCTGTTTTGATCTATAAACAAATCAAACTTCACTTTAACGGTGTGACGTTGCGGGTCTGCAACTGGAAAAATTTGTGCGATTGTCACAATCACACGCTCATCAAGCACGTCCAATTTAGCCGCAATCCGTTTACCAACCTTCAAACCACGCACTAAACGAGCTGGTACATTCACTTCAATTTGCAAACGTTGAGTGTTAGCAAATTGCAATAAAGGTTGACCTGGTTGCACAGTATCACCCACTTCTACCCATTTTTTTATGATTACCCCATCAAACGGGGCAAGACCTTGAGCATCACGCAATTTAGAATCTATTTGTTCAATTTGCGATTCTGCCTGCATTAATGCGCTACGTGCCTGCTCAATTTGGGTACCGTAAGTATGCAATTGAGCGCGACGATCAAGCCCTTCATCACTTTGTCCAAGCCACTCAGTCAGGGGCTGAGTAAAAAATTGATCAAAAAGATGTGGAAGCCCCATACCGCCCGGTGATTGCTCAGTCGAATTAGGTGACCATAATTTTTGTGAATATTGCATACCCGCATTACGCAGTGCTGCATCAGCTCTATGCCAAGCAGCAATAGCAGCACGCCGTTTTGCCAACAGTTCCCTCTCATTCAAGGCGACTAAAGTGCTACCTTCATCAAATTGATCCCCCTCTTCGCCAGCAATCATTTCCACTCGCCCCGGTAATTGGGCCGATAAAGTGACCTCTTTTTCAGGTATCACAGTACCACTTAAAGTCACAGGGGGGCTAATATCATGGG
>CAYFOB010000002.1:18095-27703 GCA_964344525.1 uncultured Thiomargarita sp. | reverse complement strand
CTTTTTTCGCGATTTGCAAACCTCGATATAATAGTATCATAAATAAAATTATCAAACCAGACATAATAAAAAAACCGAGTTCTTCTGCCATTACTGCAAAAGCGGTGCCTGACAATATTCCAGTTACGGTAGCTATTCTAATAATTTGTTTTAACATGCTTTTAACTCTCTACCTTAAATGACATGAGTTCCTTACCATAATTACTAAATTATAAATTATGAGTTAGGTGATGATTCCCTATTGAAAGTCGAAAACGAGTATATATTAGCAAATTCTAATAAATCAACCCGCGAAGATATATAAAACGATAAGGTATTGATTAGCAATAGTTTATTATGTACCAAACCTATTGAAGATAGTTTTTTGAGGGAATTTAGAGCGACTTTATGCACACATTTTTTTATGGTGTGCATAAAGTAGGAGTTAGAGGGGAAGGTACTCATTATCCCCTCTGTCAGTTATTGGCTAGCTAACACGTCCCATGACACTGAAACTTTTGATGAATGGTCCTGCCATACGTGGATCTTTTAACATGGCACTATAGTCACCTGTTTTGAATTTCAGTTTGCCTGTCGCTGCGGCTGTTCCTAGGCCCATCGTACCCACGCCCTTGCTCATCCATTTTTCCCAATCCTCTTTTGAAGCGCGTAAATCCCAATTCAGCTCTTCGCCATTATACGCGCCCGCGGACGTGGCCTTGCCATTTTCGACAACCAAAATGCCGTTTGCTTTATCACCATCTTTAAAGCCATAACCAATTTTGGAATTAAAATTGATCTTGGCGAGTGCATCAGCTAGCTCAGGCTCTTTATTCCACTCATCCATGTAGCTTTTCATCCATTCATCTGAAAATAAATCAGCCATTATTAATCTCTCAATAATTGAAGTGAATTTTTAACGTGTTAAGATAATAACACTTTTACAACTAATTGCCACCTAATAGGAAACAACCAATTGGATTGAAACTGATATAATCCCCCATCTTGTTCTAATAGTCAAGTCAATGGACAATGATAAATAAAATTGAATAAAGGATCAAATTTATTGATAGTTCCTACCATAAAACCTAAACAATCCATGTCACTTTTTTGGTAAGCTTGACTTGTTTAATACTTTAACGTCTAGCGCCGCTGTAAGCCTCGCGTTTATGTTTGATACATACAATTTATAACTATATAAGGAATCATCAATTATGAGTTTTATTACCATAGGGAATGCTTTGGGTTGCACAATTAACTCTCACCGCCGCGGGTGGGATGGGAGTATTTGTAAAAATGCTGATACATGGAATTGTTCGGCAAAACAACAATTTCGTGCCGATTATTGTCAACAAGGCGATCCACGCTGCTACCACATCCACATTTTTGAAGAAGGCAACCCCTATTGTCTCATTGATGATTTGGGGATAGGTTGGTTGCTTGAGCCATATCCTGAAGCTTTAAACAATCAAGTTTTACTGTTTTGGGGTAAACGCTTTCAAGAACCCCGTGGCATTAGTGATATTAATACCAGACCCAAAGACTACGTTTTCGGGGCCTATCGCGTCCGTAGTGTTTACCCCCAAAAAATCAATGAGTTTAAAACATTGTGGAAAATAGAACCCTATCCTGACGGTTGGACGCGCTTTCAACAACCCTATATTTTAACTGTGTACTACAAAAGTATTATTGGTGGGGTTTATGTCAAAGAAGTCAACCGTGTGGCGGTGGAAAATATGTTTGAAAAAGCCGCCGAACAAGCCCGCAGTCCTCATCCCAATTGGAGTAATAGCAAAGATGCTGAACGGTTTGAATATTTTCATGCCCATTTGCATGAATGGTTTGAAGTTGCCCGGGAAGAGGCATTGCAAATACAACAAAATATGGTACGCACTTACACCAGCAGAAGCACATCACCAACTATAGCAAGGAGTCCTTTTGTTGATAGTCTCAAAAATTTAGACATCAAAAAAACAGTGCCGTCGTTAACCACATCTGCCAAACCAGCAAAAAATGGTACAACGGCTTATCCATTAGTGGAAAAAGAGCCAACTAAAGAAAAAATCAAAAATTCGTATAGCAAGGAAGTTTTAGATGCGGTGATGATTGTTTCGTTGACTAAAAATCTTCTTATTCTCACGGGTCATCCAGGGGTTGGCAAAAGCACTTTGGCGATTGACTTGATTGATGATCCTGAACGCAAGTTGATTGTCCCAGTGGGTTCGACTTGGCGGGGTCGTGAAGATTTATTGGGGTATGTTAATCCCATCAGCAACGAGTTTGAGCCAACTGATTTTACGAAGTTTTTATGTAAAGCTGAAACAGCATGGCGAAAAAACGACAAACGTACTTATTTGGTCATTTTTGAAGAATTTAACCTCAGTCAACCCGAATATTGGTTTGCTGATATTTTGGTGCGCTCACAATATCCCGATGATCAAGACAAATTGCGTCTGATTGAACTGGGTGGTAAAGGTATTCGTGGCTTAACAACAACAGGTAGCAAAGTTTTTATTTCTCCCGCGCTTCGGTTTGTCGCCACTATTAACAATGATCATACAACGTTATCATTATCCCCCCGAGTTTTAGATCGCGCTTCCATTATTGAGCTGACTTTAGAACCCAGGACAACATTAAATCGTGTCAAACTTGAATTGGACGAACAACAAATCATGTCAATAGAAGAATTAGATGCGCTGCTTAAGTATAAAAATGCGATGTTTTCGTTACGCGCAGCTGACTCCTTAAAACGTTGTTTGGATAATTTGCAAATTCTGGAAATGAATACTGCATGGGATGCCTTAGATATGGTATTATTACAACAAGTGCTTACCAAAGTGAGATTGATGGTAGGTGATCCTGCCAATGACAATCTCATGCAAGGTTTAGAGGAATGGAGTGAAAATTATGGTAAATATCTCCGCAAATGTGCGAGCCTTATTAATAGCTGGACAGAAGCTTTGAAAGATGGGCGAGATGTCATACAGGCGTAAAATAAGTAAAAACCTCAGCACCGCTGAGGTTTAAAATTTATAATAGTAGTGTCACAAGAGCAGATATTATGAACATAGCAAGCACAGATTGTACAAATCCACGTGGCAGCATTTCTTGTAGATCTGTCACTGATCCAGTAATTGTGAGTGCGGTTGTGCAACAAATGAGCGCAATCACAAATCCAATCAAAAATGTTTTGAGTAAAAACATCACATATTCTGTTGGTCCAAGTGCCTTGAACAAAAAATTAAAAATGCTAAGAGTCGATATGTCCATCATATTGCCAAGGAAAAGTCCTGCGCCCAAGGCTACCATGAGAAATATGACTGTCAGAGAAAAGGTACTCAAGGATACAGCCAGCACTCGCGGTATTAGGAGATATAGGAACGGATCAATGCCTTGAGCGTCAAGCATGTGGATTTGTCCTCCAGCTTTCATGTTGCCCAATTCTACCATAATAACAGAGCCACTACGTCCAATCATGATTAATCCCACAAGTATCGGGGCAATTTCACCGACCAATACAATAGCGAGGAATTGTCCTGTAAACTCTGATTGTCCAAAAACTTCCAACCAATACACCGCCTGAAAAACGATACCAAAGCCGACAATAATCCCACCAAACAAAATGAGTGGTAAGGTTCGTATGCCAGTTTGATAGCATTGCTCAATAAATTCCGCCCATATTGTTCTACGCCATGTGATTAGGCGGCATGTTTGCCATATCACTGCCACACCAACACTGCTTAAATGAACTATCACTTGCCACCAACCCAACACCCATTGTCCAATTTTGGCAAGCCATCGTCGCAGGATAAAATTTTCGTTCATATTCGCCCTGTCAGCAAGTATGTAGAAATTTCACCAATGCTTGGCAAGTAATAGCTGCCTCGAACCTTAAACAAGTGTGTGGCTTTAAGACTTTGGTAAGTTGATTCAGTGACATGGATACTGCCAGGTAGACAAGAATCTGCCATCATGGCGGCTGTGTGTACCGTTTCTCCCCAAAGATTATATGATTTTTGTCTTTGACCAACCGGACTACCAGTGGCTGCGCCTTTGTCTATTCCTATGCGAAAGTCCATATGCACATCAAGATTAGCAAATACATGTATGCATTGTTCTTGTATATCCAATGCCATGTCTGCAATAAGCGCAGCTTGCTCATTGGGATTGCGGTAAAAACAGGCCGCACACATAATCTGATTGCTCATGATTTTCATGTACTCAATGTTGTAAAATATCGCCAACTCCTCCAAGTGACAAACTAAATGATCAAGCGCAATTGTGCTTTCACTTAAATTTGTCGCAAGTGAAATAGGATCAGTAAATTGAAGCACTAAAATGCTAATCTCATTAAATACATCCGCGCCAATGTCCTCCCGTGTCGATACTTGTTCATAAAATCCTCCAATTGAGGTAGTAGGCATCTCATGGCGGGGATCAAGACGGCGTCTGGCAGGCGCTAACTTCACTTGAGTGTCGATATCAATTGCAAAATGAAGGGGCCTGTTGCGATGTTTAAAATCTGCTGATATCCGAATAGCCAGTAGACTCGCTATGGTTTGGGCAAAATTGATATCTTCTGAAGCCCAACCACGCAATTTGCTATCATCTTCAAACCAGATTGCCCCCACAGTTTCGTCTTGATGGATGATCGGTATAGCCAATAGAGAGTGACAACCGAGAGGATGTAAATAGACTTTATACAGTTCAGATGTACGAGGATCATGGCTGGCATCAGCAACAATAATTTGCTCACCTTTAAGTAAAGTTTCAAATAAGTGTGGAAAATCATCCTGGGCAAGCATGGTAGCTTGAGTATGTCCATGGCTCTCACCATCGTAACTGTCACTACAGCTCAGTTGTTGTCTTTGAACATCCAGATGCCAAATGCTTATACGTCGTATTCCTAGTGTTTCTGATACAATTTTAGTCAAGTCCCCAATAAATTTATTGTCTGCTGGATCAAACAAGGCGATTTTGGAAGCCAGCTTTGAGAAAGCACGGTTTTGTGCCTCAAGTTCATGTTGACGTTCTAAGACGAAATGGGCGTGGTGATCAGCCCGTAAACCCTGTATAACCAATAACGCAGCCAATAACGATGTGATGGCCAAAACAGCAACAACCATTGGCAGCGAGGTGCGAATGTTTTTTGTTACAAATCCAACAAAGTCATCTTCTGGTACCAGGATCATCACCGACCAATCGCGCCCAATCGTGGACTGAAGAGAAGAAACTGTGTTGAGGTAGCGTTGTCCATCAACAACCAAATCACGTTGCCCATGTCCTTCGATCTGAAAACGGTTAAATGCGCGGTTTAAAACAGGATCCCCCAATTTGTTCAACATAATTGGCTGAAGCGTATTGTTTACCTGCATGCGTTCCATCGGAGGGTAAGCAACCAAAGCACCTTGGTCGTTAATGATCAATGCTCTACCATTTTGTCCTATTTCTAAACGCTCTAAAAATGCGCTTAACCGTTCCAACTTAATATCCAATCCGACAACTCCCACAATTTGGCCATTCGATCCGATGACGGGCATGGCGGCAGTTATCCCAGGCTTTTGATCAGTAAAAAAGATGTAAACATCAGTCCAGAAAATTTGGCGTTTTTTGATTGCGCCCAAATACCATGGACGAACACGGGGATCAAAAGAGTCATCAATGGATTTCTCTACCTTGATCACCTGACCTGCGGGATTCCGCCGAATCCATGTTAGCAAAGTCGCTTCTGCTTTTCGCTCAATCAGCTTGGTGTGAATGGCCCCATCCGATTTTTTTGTATGCATAAAAAAATTGCCCAGGGAATCAGCAAAACTGAAAATAGCTAATTGGGGGTGACTTTTGAGTAGTTCTATCGTCAATTGTTCTTCAAAAACATGATGGGGCATCACTCGATGTTTCATAATCTCGGCACCGAGTTTGACCAGGTCTGTTGCCGGAGAAAGATAGGTGCTCACCTCCGTTGCAATGCGTTGGTCTAACGCTTTCAGTAAATCTTTCGACAGTATTAACGCATCTAAGCGGTTGTTGTGGTAGCTGATGAGAGTAATCGCTAAGATCGCAGACAAGATAATAACAACAGCGAAAATAGGCACAATGATACGGACCAACCTGCGACGATTTCGACGATTTTGTGCATCCATATTGATATCAACGATTTCCTGGGTATGCACAACAGTTCTCCTTAATAAATTTCTAAACGAAAAACCTGACAGGTTTTGGAAACGGTCAGGTTTTTTGATTATACTTCAAAACTATAGGAGTCCAGAATTAAATTGACAATGTACTAGTCAGGTGCCTCCTGTAAAATACGATCAGCAATAGGTAAAAAGCTATATTTATCATGCAATTGCTGAAATTGTTCTTTTTTGACAATCCAACGATCTTTATACTCAATTTCTGCATTGTGGTTATTCAACCAATCGACGTAATGTGGTTCATTTTGTTGGAATGATGGAATCTTGTCTAATGTCTGCTGCAAAGTTAATAAATATAGCAATTTCAGTTCAACTGCATCGTCAAGTTCGACTTCGTTGCTGACGCGGGCGAGAAAATGGCATAAATCCACTATATCCCCAAAACTTGCATTGCGACTGTCCAATTTACGTTTCGCAACCTCAATATAGGCTTGTGCGCGTTCGGAAGGTTCTAAAGACATGGTGTATTTGCCATGAACCCACCCCTCATCATCATCGCTTGTTTTCACCCGGTACCAAGTTTCTCCTTGTTGCTCAATGTGCTCTAATTCGGAAACAATTGTAACATTGCGCTTCTTTTAGCATTTTGTAGGGGTTCTTGGCGTAAACGGACACCCGCGCCTGTCAAAATTCTGAGAAGTCCACTAGGTAATTGTGCTTGTGCAGCAGTTGCTCTCTCTCTGGCAGCGGTTCGGAGGAGAATTTCAGGTGTTTGTTCAGTCGGTGCGTCAGGCTCTTGATGCACGGGGGGCGCAACAGCATTGTCAGAGTCAATTTTTTTGATGTCATTGGCTGAGTCGGGGGCTCCATGGGTTGTAGAAACGCCTTTTCTTTGTCTAATAAGGGCTCTGTGGGCGCCTCATCTCTGTGGATAAAGAGTTTATCGCGCCACGCTTTAACATTTTGTGGTCTTTTTTGTTCATTGATGTTTAATGCCCAATCAATTGCCTCCAAAAAATTTTGAGAATATTGTTCTTGACCCAATTCGAAGGCCGGTGTTAAGGGATACGGCTGATTTCGCATAATCGCAGCAACCCGCTCGGTAGCCTCAGGCGGTACTTTGCCACTGATTAGACGATATAAAACAGCACCAAAGGCGTAAATATCTGTCCAAGGGCCTTGTTGACTGCCGTCGCTTTGATATTGTTCAAATGGGGCATAGCCGGGGGTAACAATCGTAGTGATGCTGCGACTACGGCTGCCTAAATCGTAACGTGCTGATCCAAAATCAATTAATAAAGGACTATAATCTTTCCGCCGTAGGTAGATATTGGCTGGTTTAAGGTCTCGATGCAAATATCCCCCCTGGTGTACGGTTTCCAAACCGTTTAAAAGCGCTGGTAAAAATCTCATCAACTCATCTTCTGGCGCGGTGTTATTATCTTTGAGAAAACTGGCAAGATTTTGCCCTTCTTCATATTCCATAACGATATAAGCTGTATTGTAGGCATTAAAAAAGTGTAATACACGTACAATATTTGGATGTCTAAATTGAGCTAATGTTTGTGCCTCTTTGACAAATCGCTCTAAACCCCAAGCAAAATTATCAGCATCTTTTCGGGATTTAGCCTGCACGGTGTAGTTATTAGCCACGCGCACAGCAAGCTCGTTAGGTAAATATTCTTTGATGGCTACCAAAGTACCAAGCTGTGTATCTTTAGCTAGATAGGTAATGCCGAAGCCACCATCACCAAGAATATTTTGGATTTTGTAATTTTCTAATTGGTGACCAATAGGCAACGCATTACGGTTGTCTGTGGTGTGATTCATGGATATTCCTATTTATTTGTTGGCAGTCCCCAGGGACCTCTCTAATTACTAAATTAATACATTATAATGATTATTTCATCAAAAAAATTATGTAAAATAAAGTGTGTCATGCGATTTAATAGATAAATTTATTATAAGATCAATAGGTTAAGACAACAGGCAATATACAGCAAGTTGATCGCATCAATTTTACAGCATGTAAATATTGCCATACGCCTTAGACAATTGTTTCATAATTCGCATGTATTTGTCATAGTCATAATGGAGTCAATTGATGTCCAAAATCTATTGCGATGCTCTACCTGTCGGTTATCAACTGCATGAATATCGTATCCAAGCTATTCTTGGTCAAGGTAGTTTTAGTATCACCTATCTTGCCCTAGATGTGAAGCTTAATTGTCAAGTCGCCATCAAAGAGTATTTTCCTATCAAATCAGTACGCCTATTTGATAAGCGTGTACATCCTTATTCTGAAAAATCGCTAGAAAATTTCCAATTTGGGTTAGAGCAGTTTATCCAAGAGGGCTGTGCTTTAGGACGGGTAGAACATCCCAATATATTGCAGATATTGCAAATATTTGAATCACATAACACAGCCTATTGGATTATGGTGTATGAGCAGGGACAAAGTCTTGCACGGCTGCTCAAAAGCGGTGCGACTTTGAGCGAAGCCAAAGTTATAAAAATTTTGCCACCGCTGTTATCAGCTTTAGCAGCAATACATAAAGCGGGTATTTTGCACCTAAACATCAAGCCTGGTAGTATTCAGTTGCGCCATAAAGATCGCAGTCCGGTGCTACTTGATTTTAGCGAGGCATGTCACACAGTGGGTCGCCGTTACAATAATTTGAGGATGATGGTAACCCCCGGTTATGCGCCGTTTGAGCAGTATGAAACAGGAGACAATCAAGGGGCTTGGACAGATATTTATGCCTTAGGGGCGGTGTTGTACCAGGCAGTTAGTGGTAAGATACCAATAGATGCCCTTCAAAGGATTAAAGCTGTTAAGCTACAGGGGCAACCAGATCCATTACCCCCTGCAACACAGCTTGGCGACAAACATTATTCAAAACCTTTATTACAATCAATAGATTGGGCATTAAAAGTGAATGAGAAAGAACGTCCTGAGTCGGCAGTACAATGGTCCACATTTATTTGGGCCAAGCAACTTAAACAACCCTCTCAACTATCGCGAATTACGGTTGCTATTTTAAGTGTCGTGATAATAGCCGTTGGTTTCTGTTTAGGTCATATTTTTTATATCGAAAAACACTTGGAAGGGTTAGAGCAAGTAGTTGAGCGTATTGAAACTCATAAAAAACGTGCCAAGGAGCACTTTTTAGCCCTTTTAAAAACTCCCCCACCTCCTTTGTTAGCCCCGTCTGAACATTTACCTAGCCAAGAATTTTTGTCATTGCAAGGACATGAGGGCGGCGTGTGTGTTGATGGTTGCCTTGCCTTTAGTCCAGATATGCAACTTCTTGCATCAGGCAGTTGGGATCATACGATTAGGTTGTGGGATGTGAGCAAGGGCAGTGCGCTGAAAACGTTGCAAGGGCATAAGAATTTAGTTTTGTCCGTTGCTTTTAGTCCCAACGGATTACTTTTGGCATCAAGCAGCGCGGACAATACGATTAAATTGTGGGAAGTGAGTACTGGTAA
>CAYFOB010000002.1:13584-17977 GCA_964344525.1 uncultured Thiomargarita sp. | reverse complement strand
AAGTTAATACAGGTCAGTTATTGCAAACCTTAATAGGGCATCAAAAAGAGGTTTTATCTGTCGCTTTCAGCCCAGACAAGCGTACTTTAGCTTCAGGTGACGCGGCAAGCACGATTAAGCTTTGGCATGTGGACACTGGCAAAATCCAAAACACTTTGAAGGGGCATGAAAATTGGGTATTGTCGGTGGTTTTCAGTCCTGATGGGCGTATTCTTGCCTCTGGTAGCCATGATCACACCGTTAAATTGTGGAAGGTAGAGACAGGTAAACTTTTGCAAACTTTGAGAGGGCATGACAATGATGTCAGTTCGATTGCCTTTAGTCCGGCGGGGGGGATTTTTGCGTCGGGTAGTCGGGATAAGATGATTAAGCTATGGAAGTGACTTTTTTCAAGCGCAATTTATGCCAGTAGACATTATTGGAAATAAAAAAACTTCAAGCTTATTTTCGATAATGTCTAGTATATCTTGAACTGTGATTGATATGATTTCAATGATTAATGTGAAATTGAACGACTCAAAAATGTCGGTTTTGATTTATCCCTTCTTAAATATAATCCTTGTAGTTATTACAATTTTTGCTTTTTATGGAAATATTATTTTTATTAATCCCCATTTCGTTCGCATTCTTAGGCTTAATTGTTTGGGCTTTTTTGTGGGCAATACAATCAGGACAATTTGATGATTTAGAAGGTCCTGCTCATGAAATTTTAATGGATAATGATAATTTGCGCTCTTCAAAAAACAATCAGGCTTAATGTCACCGTTATATTAGCAGTTAATTATATTGAAAATTGATTATATTTGACTCAACACATTTAAACCTGAAATAATGTGTGTCTTTTTTTTTCAGGAGAAATCCAGCTTATGGCAGCAAACGTAGGGACTTATAACTACAAAGTTGTTAGGCAATTTGCCATTATGACCATTGTTTGGGGCATAGTGGGTATGACGGTGGGGGTTTATATCGCCGCTGAATTGGCTTGGCCTTGGCTTAGTTTTGATATTCCTTATTTGACATTTGGTCGTTTAAGACCTTTGCATACCAATGCCGTGGTTTTTGCCTTTGGTGGTTCGGCTTTATTTGCCACCTCCTACTATGTCGTGCAACGCACTTGTCATGTACGTTTATTTTCTGACAAATTGGCAGCATTTACTTTTTGGGGCTGGCAATTGGCCATTGTTTCGGCGGCAATTACTTTGCCATTGGGTATTACCACGACTAAGGAATATGCTGAGCTGGAATGGCCCATTGATTTACTCATTGCTGTTGTATGGGTTGCGTATGCCGTTGTTTTCTTTGGAACTGTGGCTAAGCGGAAAGTTTCACACATTTATGTGGCGAACTGGTTTTATGCGGCTTTTATTATCGCGGTTGCGATGTTACACATTTTTAATAGCCTCGCCATTCCTGTTTCTATGTGGAAGTCTTACTCCGTTTATGCTGGCGTGCAAGATGCGATGGTGCAATGGTGGTATGGTCATAATGCGGTAGGCTTTTTTCTCACGGCTGGTTTTTTGGGCATGATGTACTATTTTGTGCCTAAACAAGCGGAGCGACCCGTGTATTCCTATCGTTTATCTATCGTCCATTTTTGGGCATTGACTTTTACCTATATTTGGGCGGGCCCTCATCATTTGCATTACACCGCTTTACCCGATTGGGCTCAAACTTTAGGCATGCTCATGTCCTTGATTTTATTGGCACCGTCTTGGGGCGGTATGATTAATGGGATTATGACTTTGTCTGGCGCATGGGAAAAATTGCGTAGCGATCCGATTTTGCGTTTTTTGATTGTGGCGATTTCCTTTTATGGCATGTCCACTTTTGAAGGCCCCATGATGGCGATTAAAACCGTTAATGCCTTGTCACATTATACTGATTGGACGATTGGACATGTACATTCTGGCGCACTGGGTTGGGTGGCTATGATTTCAGTGGGTAGTTTGTATTATTTGATTCCACGCTTGTTTGGACGCGAATTGTACAGTCTTAAACTGGTTGAAGTGCATTTTTGGATGGCCATGATTGGTATCGTGTTGTATGCAACCGTGATGTGGGTATCTGGCATCATGCAAGGGTTGATGTGGCGTGCTGTTAATGCGGATGGGACTTTGACTTATAGCTTTGTTGAGTCAGTACAAGCAATGCACCCTTACTATGTAACTCGTTGGGTAGGTGGCGTATTTTTCCTAGCGGGGATGTTGATTATGGCTTACAACATTTGGAAAACTGTAACGGGTCCTAAAGTTGCTGAAGTAAATGATACTATTCCTGCCGCGCATTAAGGAGAGAATTAATGGCTGATGCACATGAAAAAGTTGAAACCAATATTGGTTTAATGATCATTTTGATCATTGTTGTGGTGAGTATTGGCGGTTTAGTGCAAATTGTGCCGCTGTTTTTTATGGATTCTATGACAAAACCTGTTGAGGGTTTAAAGCCTTATTCTGCACTGCAATTGGCAGGACGTGATGTGTACATTCGTGAATCCTGTATGGTGTGTCATTCCCAAATGATTCGCCCTTTTAGAGCAGAAACGGAACGCTATGGACACTATTCTGTCGCAGGCGAATTTGTGTATGATCGCCCTTTTCAATGGGGTTCTACACGAACAGGGCCTGATTTACACCGTGTTGGTGGGCGCTATGGTGATGATTGGCACTATGCCCATTTGATGAACCCACGCGATGTGGTTCCGGAATCGATTATGCCAAGCTATCCTTGGTTGGCAGATAACATGGTTGATGGATTGGTCGTTCAGGAAAAAATGCGGGTTTTAAAAGATTGGTTGGGTCATCCTTACACCGATGAAGAAATTGCGAATGCGCCTCAAACGGTAGAAGGTAAAACGGAGATGGAAGCCATTATTGCCTATTTGCAAAACTTAGGCACGGCGATAAAAAGAGGGCGATAACCGTGGCACTTTTACAGTCAGTTTGGACTCTTGTCGTCATGGTCATCTTTTTAAGTGTTGTGGTGTGGGCATACAGCCGCAAGCGCAAACCGGAGTTTGATGAAGCCGCTCGCCTACCCATAGATGACGATGATTCCGTCAAACCAAAGGAAAAACATCATGTTTGAAAGTGGACTTTTTACAAGTCAATTTTGGGAATGGTTTATTATTATTCCGACGGTGCTGGGCATTTTAGGATGTTTTGCCCTGATTTTATGGCTAGGAGGTAGTAAGCCCGACAAAATTGAAACAATGGGACATGTTTGGGACGGTGATTTAGAGGAACTCAACAATCCGCTACCTCGCTGGTGGTTGTATTTGTTCTATATCACTTTGGTATTTAGCATCATCTATTTGATACTTTATCCTGGATTGGGTTCATTTACTGGAATCTTTGGTTGGAGTCAAACAAAGCAATATCAAGAAGAAATGGCGGCGGCTGAAACCCGTTATGGCGCCATTTATGCTGAATATGCCAAGGAACCAATCGCAGTATTAGCCACAGAAAAACCGTTTGCCATCAAATTGGGTTACAGTTTATATATGACGTACTGTACCACCTGCCATGGTTCAGATGCGCGGGGTGTCCCAGGCTTTCCTAACCTGCGCGATGATGATTGGCTTTACGGCGGCAACCCAGATACCATCAAAGCTACCATTATGAATGGTCGTCAAGGGATGATGCCAACGGCTGAAGCCAATGGACTCAAAACGGAAGCTGACATCAATAATGTGATGCAATATGTGTTGAGTTTGAGTGGTCGTCAACATGATCAAACCGCAGCTGTGGCAGGAGATAAAATTTTTAAGCGTGTTTGCTTTGCCTGTCATGGGATGACTGGTGAAGGCTTTCAAGCTTTGGGAGCGCCCAATTTGACCGATAATATTTGGTTGCATGGTGGTTCTGAGGAGAAAATTAAAGAAAGCATCGTCAAAGGTCGTCAAGGCAAGATGCCAGCGCATGGCGAATTTTTGGGAGAAGCCAAAGTCCATTTGTTGGCGACTTATATTTATAGTTTGTCGGTTAATAAGTAACTGATGTTACGCACTCTCATTCTTGTTCCCACGCGCTGGCGTGGGAACGAGGGTGCAGCTTTGTGCATCTTTAAAACGGCACCGTCAAAACCTAAAATCTAGTGGTTTATCCGATTGACAAAGTAATCGCTTTCCGTTGTTAGGGTTTGATTTATTTGACTGGGCGTTTGGAAATTAAGTAATTAATCCCTATCATTTTAAACAAAAAGGTAATTTGCTATGTATCAAATGAATCTCAATGAAGCCAAAGCACATTTGCCAGATTTGATTAATGCAGCCATTGCTGGAGAGGAGGTTTTTATTACAAAAGATGAAGAATATAAGGTGAAACTTATATCAGTAAAAAAAACTAAAAGACGTCCACAATTTGGTAGTGCAAAAGGGTTAATCACAATGAGTGAT
>CAYFOB010000002.1:0-13574 GCA_964344525.1 uncultured Thiomargarita sp. | reverse complement strand
GGGGTATATGCCATGAGTATTCTTCTTGATACTCACACGTTACTCTGGTTTATTATGGGTAGTCCCAAACTTAGTACAACAGCGCGTTCATTAGTTGAGAATCCTGATTTCCAACCATTTATCAGTACAGCCAATTTATGGGAAATCGCCATCAAGGTGAGTATTGGTAAGTTAACATTAGCGCAAACTCTTGAAATGCTTATGTCAGAACAATTAGTGGTAAATGGTATAGATTTATTGGAAATAAACACAAAACATATACTTGCTGTATCACAATTACCATACCATCATGGTGATCCATTTGATCGTATGATTATTGCACAAGCTATCGTTGAACAACTTCCGATTGTTAGTCGTGATAAAGCCTTTGATGCTTATAGTATCACGAGACTTTGGTAAACAAAATCATGAAACCTACCCAAAACACACAAAGCCTTTATGCCAAACATAAAAAAATCCATCCCCGCATCATTTTTGGATTTTTTTCCCGTTTAAAAGCGCTCAGTGGCGTTCTATTATTAGGACTTTATTATCTCATTCCTTGGTTACAATGGGATGGGCATCAAGCTGTATTATTTGATTTGCCCGCTCGTCAATTTCATATTTTTAGCCTGACTTTTTGGCCTCAAGATTTGATTTTTTTGGCTTTCTTATTGATTGTTGCTGCCATGTCCCTGTTTTTCTTTACGACTTTAGCGGGCAGGTTGTGGTGTGGATTTGCTTGTCCTCAAACCATTTGGACTGATGCTTTTTTGTGGATGGAGCGTCTTGTTGAAGGTGATCGTACCAAACAAATCAAACTTGACAATGCGCCCATGTCATTTAGAAAATTTCGCATTAAAGCAACTAAACACACGTTGTGGATTATTTTTGCCTTATTCACAGGTTTCACTTTTGTCGGCTATTTTACGCCTATACGTGAATTAGCCCATGAAATGATCACACTTAATCTCACCGGATGGGGCACTTTTTGGGCATTATTTTATAGTTTTGCCACCTATGGTAATGCAGGTTGGATGCGAGAACAAGTGTGTATGTATATGTGTCCTTATGCCCGCTTTCAAAGTGCCATGTTTGATAAGGATACCATGATTATTGCTTATGATAAAAAACGGGGAGAAGCACGAGGTTCGCGTAAAAAAGATGATACAAATTATAAAAACAAAGGTTTAGGTGATTGTATTGATTGTACAATGTGCGTACAAGTGTGTCCCGCTGGTATAGATATTCGTGATGGTTTGCAATATCAATGTATTAGTTGTTCCGCCTGCATTGATGCCTGCGATAAAATTATGGATAAAATGACTTATCCCAGAGGCTTGATTCGGTACACCACCGAAAATAAGCTGAATGGCATACCCACTCATATCATGAGACCCCGTATTTTTGTTTATGGTAGCATCTTATTGGTGCTATTAATTGGAATTAGCTATGGCATTGTGACACGCTCTTTGTTAGAACTGGATGTCATTCGTGATCGTAATCGTTTGTTTAGGGAAACCAGCGCGGGTTTGATTGAAAATGTTTACCGTTTAAGAATTATGAACCTAGATAGGCAATCTCATGTTTATGATTTGACAGCAGCCGGTATTGAAGGATTACAATTAATTAAAGAACGTCAAATTTTAATTGAACCAGGCAGTGTCATCACCTTACCTGTGCGCTTAGCGGTTGAACCTGATAAACTTCTCAAACGCAGCACAACAATCACATTCCAATTGACGGCACAAGACAATTCAGAATTAAGAATGACAGAAGAAGCCCGTTTTCTTGGTCCAATGGTGAAAAAATAATGGTTAAATCAGCTTGGTATCAGGAACCATTTGTTTGGTTACTGATTTTATTTCCTGCTTCCGCCGTCATCGGTGGAATGATTACAATCTATCTTGCGGTTGCTTCAAATGATGGCTTAGTGGTGGATGATTATTACAAACAAGGCTTAGAAATTAATCGCACTTTAGCGCGTGATCAGGCTGCAGCACTTCACGGTTTGCAAGCAATTATGGAATTTAATGCAGAACATATTCACCTATATATCAACGCACACCCTGACTATACTTTGCCTGATAAAATACAGCTCGACTTTAGCCATCATACCCGTTCAGGCTTTGATAAACAGGTGATATTAAAACGTATTGGAGATAACATCTATCAAGGCACTTTACCAGACTTAATCGTTGGCACTTTTTTTGTCAAACTGGTAGCTGATGATTGGCGGTTGTTGAAATCTGTGCGTGTGCCGATTACTCAAAGGTTACTAATGACAGCTAATGACTGAACTCACTTTAATCTCAGCCTTTCTTGCCGGCTTTTTAGGCTCAGTACATTGTGTTGGCATGTGTGGCGGCATTGTTGGTGCATTGAGTTTGCGTCAATCTTATTTACGCTTATTGCCCTATTTGCTAACCTATAACTTAGGGCGCATCAGTAGCTATACCATTGCTGGCTTATTAGTTGGTTTTTTAGGAAGCCAGTTATGGCTACCCATGGAAAATCCGCGGCTCGTGGCAAAATGGGTCTCTGGTTTTTTTATGATTGCTTTAGGATTATATATCAGTGGATGGTGGCAAATTTTAACTGTGTTAGAAAAATTGGGTGCCCACTTGTGGCGCAAAATCGAACCCTTAGGGCGACGTTTTTTTCCCATCAAACATCCATTACAAGCGCTAGGATTGGGTTTAGTCTGGGGATGGTTGCCCTGTGGATTAGTTTATAGCATTTTATTTTTTTCACTCAGCTCAGGTAATGCATGGCAGGGTGGATTATTAATGCTCAGTTTTGGTTTAGGGACATTGCCCATGTTGTTGGCAATGGGAGTAACAGCACAATGGTTGACGCGATTTGCTCATCACTTGATAGTTCGTAGAGTTGCTGGCACGCTGGTGATTTTGTTTGGTTTGGTTATTTTGTTTGCTCATAAATAACTACAAGGATTATTTTTAAGAAGGGATAAGTAGCAAATTATAGCGGTTTTGACTTATCCGTATCGATAATATAATCCTTGTAGTTCTTAACGGTTTTAACTTAAACATTATTATGCCACATTTATTAGTTGCTATCTCCTCGCATGGCTTTGGACATGCCATGCAAGCCCTATCAGTTGCCAACGCTTTACGAGAGCGCTTACCCACACTAAAAATCACATTGCGTACACGAGTCTCACCTGATTATTTGGCAACACGTTTGCAAGGTGATTTTCAACTATTACCCATCTCCAGTGATTTTGGCATGTCAATGCACTCTGCAGTGAACGTAGACATAGCTACCAGCGCAGCGACATATACCAAGTTTCATACAAATTGGTCACAAAAAGTTGCCGTAGAAGCGGAACAACTTGCTGCCACACAAGCGGACTTAATCCTTGCCGATATACCCTACTTAACCTTAGCTGGTGCACAAAAGGCAGGAATCCCAGCGGTGGCATTATGTTCGCTCAACTGGGCAGATATTTACTGGCATTATTGCGCCAATCAACCCAATGCCCGACAAATTCACCAACAAATGCAAGCAGCTTATCAAAGTGCCCAGTTTTTTTTACAGGCAGAACCATCGATGCCTATGACAGATTTAAACAATACTCGCCCCATAAGCCCACTGGCAACATTTGGCATCAATCGCCGTGCTGCCATTAATCAACAATTACAGCTGAGTCCTGAACAACGTTTAGTAATCATCGCTTTAGGCGGCATCAAAATGTCTTTGCCCATGCAAAATTGGCCTAAAATGCCAGGCATTTCCTGGCTAATACCCGCAGCTTGGAAAATTCAACGCCCTGACACTTACACTTGGGACAACTTAAACATGGCTTTTATTGATATCCTACGTTCCTGTGATGCATTAATTGCTAAACCTGGTTATGGCACATTTACTGAAGCGGCTTGTAATGGTATTCCTGTATTATATGTAGAACGTGAAGATTGGCCTGAAACGCTTTATTTAGAGGCTTGGCTAAAAAAACAGGCGAATGCGCTTTCCGTTTCACGTACCCAACTTGAAGAAGGCACAATGAGGGAAGAGTTGGAACTGCTCTTGGCAGCTCCCAAACATGAACCACCCAAAGCAAATGGTGCTGCTCAAGCAGCTGAGTTATTATTGCCGTTTTTTGGGAAATAGTGCGGAAGCATGCAAACCTGTCAGGTTTTGGAAATAAATACAATGAACCTATCAAACGAACAAAACGAACTTTTAAATCAAATTCGTTTAGGTGAAGATTCGGTACTTGAATTTAAGGCAATCAAGATTCAAGGCAAACGAATTTTAGGTTCACACAGTAAAACCATAAATATAGCTGCAAACAAAATAGCGGTCAAGGTTCCTTCATAACAAAAAGCAGTTAATAATCCTTCATATCCTAATGCACCAATCGTGCTAATTCTGACCCCTTTTGTTAAAGAATTTCCACAATGAGCTCGTTGTTTTTTAGGCGAACGTGCATGACTACGGGTCATATTTCTGACACTACCCGTTTCATCAATATAAATGAGATCGGATGCCTCAAAAGGAGCAATGTTCGTTTGATAATCTTTTTGTTTTTGTTGATTTTCGGGGGTATTTTTTCGGGGATCAAACTGTGTCTTTTTTTTTCGAGTTATCTTTAGCCTTGTTAAAGTCCTATCGATTGTTGAACGGCTAACTGCCTCAAAGTGTTCGTTATATTTTTGTCTTTTATGCAACAGGGAAACGCTATAAAATGTCCGAATCAGTTTTTTGTACGAGATTAACGTCATTTTAGGGCTTGAAGGAACAATATGATGACTGAACTATTGAATTTATCAGAATGTAAGGGGTTTGAATGGGATGCTGGAAATTATGATAAAAATTGGATTGCACACCAAGTATCTCGTTCAGAATGTGAACAAATTTTTTTTAATCATCCACTTTTTATTGTGGATGATGATAAACATTCACAATCAGAAGACAGATATTTTGCGTTAGGTAAAACGAATGCAAGACGAAAATTATTTATCAGTTTTACCATTCGTAATTCTTTAATCCGTGTGATTTCAGCACGCGATATGACTCGAAACGAAAAGAGGAGATATAATCTTTTATGAAAAACAAATTACCCACTTTTGAAACTGAAGAGCAAGAACGTGATTTTTGGGCTTCACACGACTCGACAGAATACGTGGATTGGGAAAGAGCCATACCAGTTTCTATGCCCAATTTGAAACCGTCGGTTCAAACCCTATCAGTTCAATTACCAGAATCAATACTTGATGGCTTGAAAATTTTAGCTAATAAATGGGATGTCTCTTATCAAGAATTGTTAAAAATTTTTTTGGCAGAACGTATAGAAAAAGAACTGGCTTGACACTGTTGCGCTCTGCAAGCGTCGGGACCATCCTCCACGCACTACTACTGTGTAGGATGCGTCCTAGCATCGCTGCAAAACGGGATGGTGTATCTCTCAAGGACTTATAAGTGGCTCAACTGGAGGTTCTTATGATTCTTGGAAGTCACATGCGAGAGAGTACGCTCACTTCTTCTTTATAATGGAGCTGACCTTATGCATCATCAAACCTTTAAAAGCTGAGGTTTTGATTGACAGACTGGTTTATTTTAATAACCACTTGGAAAATGAACAACTTTGGGGCTATTTGGTGTGAAAGCTCGACATGAGCTGTGCAATAGCTAAGCTAATTGACAGCAAAATCAGTCTGTTGGCGCATATCAGCAGAATGGAATCCTAACACAATATCCTCTTTTGGCACTCCTTTAGCCACTAAATCATAAGCAATGTGATCCTCAGTACCATTATGCTGAATCCAAATTTTGCCATTCTTGATGTCGAGATGTAAAAAACAGTTATGAATCCGTTCATCATTGTCCCAACCCACTTTGACTAGTTGGTAATGATCATGTTCTGTATCAAAAATCAATTCAACATCTACGTCCCCATAAGAAGGGCGATATTGTCCATGTTCTGTGATCAATTGTTTATGGGACACTCAAAAAAGGCTATGGCAACCATCATCGTTTGCGAGATGCCAAAGGATATCCCGCAGTTGCACCTCAAATTGATTTACATACATGCGGGCCCTTTTTTCCCATTTGCTGTGCGTGGAAAGGGGCAAGTATTTGTCAATTTAACGTTTGCGTCAGCAAAGTTGATTATCAATAACAAAAGTGAGGACAAAATGCCTAACAAACATGAAAAATATGCCTACCTAAGTGGCAAGGGGCTAACTGACAATGATTATGTCAAACTAGGGCAATTTGGAGCGTATGACATTTATCAGGTGAATACCTCAGATGCGGCAACCTACTTAAGTGCAGGTACTGAATGGTGTTTCTCTCAGGGCTTAGGAACCACAGCTGAAGGTTATCCAGTAGGCTCACCTAAGTCATGGATTGCACATAACAAAGACGATGTTATTTTGTTCCTAGTCAATCAAAAAACCTATTTTGGATTAGAAGGTTATAAAAATTCTAGCAAAGTCATGCACAATATTGGAAATAAAATGACGGTTCATCTACCAAGGAAAGAATTAATCAAAGGAAGATTTGGAATACTAAACGACAGTGTCATTCTCATAGAACCTGAGGGTTCGTCAAACAGAATTTCTATCGACATTATTGACGCGAGTAACAAAGCCTCGTATCATTATAAACTTGAAGAGGCCTTCAATAAGATAGCAGAGCTCTCAGGAGAGAACGCCAGTCGTATTAGACAGGTCATGATGCCGATCATCATGAAGATATTAGATGCAAAAGTGGTATCGCGTGAATAAACTCATTCGTAAGTAAAGTGAAAGCCGGGGCATAATTTAGCTCAAGCTTTACAGCCTGTAAGCATTTTCTATTCTATACTAAAAGCCCCTTGGTTCCCACCTTGGGGCTTTTTGTTCTCCAAAAGGGTTGACATTAATCGCCAAAATCTCAAATATTGAAAAATACCTATTAACATTTAGTGGAGACCAACATGGAAAAGCTAACTATTAAGCAGGCCTCTGAGCGTTTAGTATTCAAAAGCCCCAGGACTTCCATCTTGGGGCTTATAGGAGGATTTTATGACAGCAATCACTTTCGACACGCATGAGTTCATCAAAGAACTCCAAAAATCTGGGTTTAACGAAGAACAAGCTGAAGGTTTGTCCTCAGCTCTTAAGAAAACCCATGAATCACAACTTGAAGAACTGGTCACCAAAAGTGATCTTAAAGAGCTTGAATTAAAGATTGAAAGCGAACTTAGACTCATCAAATGGGGACTGGCATTAGTTATTGCAGTGACAGTTCTTCCTGTTCTTAAACAACTGTTTTCTTGATTGAATCAAAAAGCCCCTGACATTCGTCGTTTTGGGGCTTTTTTTGTTCAACGCACGTTGATGATCCAAACCTCATCATCATTTGGATGAACATAATCCACTCTGTAAGTGTTGCCACCAATCACCACCTCATCCCCATTTTTCGGTGGATGAGGTAATGACGTTGATAGAAAGGTTAATTCATGATGTTTTTGGGATAAAGGGCGTTCGTAACCGATGGGCTGTGCCGATTCTGCATTTCTATCCAGAACCGCCTTAAAATGGTATTCAATTGTGCCAATATATACGCGTTAATTTATCCCAGCTTTAATCAAACCCCTATCGTTTGAAGCGCACTTATTCTTCCTTTCATCTCATTCAATGTGCCCTTTAAGGATTTATTTTCTTTTTTCAAAAGGTTCACTTTAGCCGTTAATTCTGCCGCGATATTTGGGGATTTATGATGAATTTCTTCCTCATAAAGATCACGAAAAATTAAATCCAAAATATCATCATCAATCCCCCGATAACGAAAATTATTGGAACCTTGGCTAATTAAATCACCTGATTCAAGAATACGAAGTTTTTCCTCCAATTGGTTTTCTGACAATTGCCCTTCTAAATGATTACTGATTTCTGTCCGAGTACATTCTTTTTCTCTTTCTTGGGACAAAAACAACAAAATTTGTTTTGCGTGCCGATCATTAACCGCCTTGATCGTCGAATAAATATACTCTGACCAAGTACCAAATAGCTCCCCCTTTCGATTTTTAAATTCATAATTCAGCGTTTTAATCACCCCAGAAGGGGTGCTAAAATCCCGCTCTTTCCAGTCACTTCTAAGTAAGCTGGCAATATAAAACGGATCACTTTGGGTTAATTGATTAATCACCAGCGCGCTTTCTTCTGTGACTTCAATCTCATAAAAAAAGGCATAGCGATAAACGGTTTCCAAGCCCTCATAAAAAGTTAATTCTTGCTGTAAAAAATAAATTGCTTATCTCGAAAAATAAATTATTTATCTAAAGGACATTATTTATTAGTCTTATGAAAAAATAACATCTGATATATAATTTTTTGTTATGAGCATATTTTAATAATTGATAGGGTTGAATGCCTGATCAAAACGAAACTCATGCAGATATACGGTTGCCGAAATTTGTTGGAACTTGAAAACGAGCTACTGCGTCGCGGGAAGCTTGCTAGTCATGCAACGGATTGGATCGACAATACATGTAAGGAGTTTTTATGGCAGACGAACAACTCAAGAAAAAAGTTCATGACATTCTAAAAATGGGCTACTTCAATGGTACTGATGGTAAATATCTCAAAGAAAAGAACGATTTAATTTGGTTTGAACTCATGCAACACTTAAGCCAAAATGAATGGGGGAAAATTTCTTTATCGATTGGGGTAAGTCTACCTAATAGCATAAAGACAACAGAAAAACAGGTTTTTAAACAAAGAGGAATATAAGCCGTTGAATTTCGTGCAAACAGTGAGCGCACAATATCAATTGACCCACCCAAAAAAAGGACTTAACCAATCAAACCTTGATGAGCTGGAATCTGTTAAGGAGGGTACGCCTGATGAATATTTGTTGTGCATCGGGCGTTCCTACATATAGCGTTTCCCGATTGATTAGAGTACAACGGATGTTATTCCTAAACGGATTAGTCTTGCTAGGTTAATCCGTTTAGGAACAACATCCGTTGTACTCAATTTTTGTACTTTATTCAATCGGGAAACGCTATAAATCTTGGACTCCATCACAAAAAAAATTTACAGCAAGAATAAAATAGCGATTTAGGGTGTGGTTTGATTTCGCAGCGACTTTAAAGCGCCTTTCGCCCACACATACCCCTGTTCTGCTGCTTTCTGAAACCATTTTTCTGCTTCTTGATAATTTTGAGTAACTCCTATGCCTTTGCTGTACGCTATGCCCAAATTGTATTGCGCCTCAGGGTGTCCCTGTTCCGCAGCTTTACGAAGCCATTTGACTGCCTCTTGATGATTTTGAGTAACACCTATGCCTTTGCCATACGCTACGGCTAAATTATATTGCGCCTCAGCGTCTCCCTCCCCTGTTTGTAAAGGTGTTTGCTTATGAGCAGATTGTCCAGCACATCCCACCAGCGCTAAAATGAGGTAAGCATGGCAGAAAAGAATTTTCATATTTATACCTTTCATGTGGTTGAGTTTTCATTTGATGGTGCCTCATAGCTCATGTAGGGTGGATGACGCTTCGCTTATCCACCCTACATGCCTGAATTTCTTCAAGCATAACAACTCAAGTCAATAGTATTGTCCCTTGACGAAAATCAATGGATAAACTTTGTCTGCGTAGAAAATCCAGTCCAAGAACCCCATCAACTCCCGAATTCGGTGGTAGCGTATGAGCAAGAATTGAAAATTTGGTACGTGTTTGTCCCAATGCGAAAATTCATAGTACAATCGCCGCATCGTTGGAAATTTTCCCAGTATAAAGTACCGCAAATCGTTTCGGTTGTCTTACCACAGCTTGGTGATAAACTTCATCACGATCCTTGCTGTGAAAAAGTACCTTGCCGCTTTGTATTTCTAAAGTATCGCTGTTTTGGGGATTTTTGATCAGTACCCATCCTGACAAAAATTGCGCTTCAATTTCTGAAAGGCTCAGTATTTTGTCCATACATTTACCTCTTTAAAAATTGCTGTCAATAGCAATTCGCCTATCTATAAAATTCGTTGTACTCACTATGAGATTTTTTATTAGCACCGCCCTCATCAGAGCTGAAGTCCATAAACAATGGCAAAAACGGATTGCCACTCTAGCTGTCAATGAAGAGAAAGTGAGACAATTACTAGAGCGAATTCGTGAACTTGCTCACCAAAAGGATTGGGCGGCTTGGAAAGAAATAATTAATCAGGTCATAAAAGAGGTGTATCATCTGATTGAAAAAATATCTGACCGTGGCGTTGTCGGACAAATCACCCTATTGTTAAGGCATTGGATTGAAAAAGATGAAATCCCCCAAAAGCCTGCAAGTGAGTTGGTACGAATCTGGGAAATTAAGGACACCGCTATTGTTGATTACTACATGATGTTTCTTAATCGCTTAGAAGCCGAACTGAGAGGGGATATTGTGTTCATCCCACATAAGCCTAACTACAATCAATTTTCTGTCGCCACCGTGAGTGGGGAGTATGATTTTGAAGAGAGGCGAAATGAGCCTCAAACTTGGCGTCAAGATTTTGGTCATATTATTCAGGTGGAAAATAGAGTCGAATATGACTATTTTCCAAATTTTTTTGGTGCGCCTTATATTAGCGCAGTAAATCGCATAAGTGATGAGCATAGAGCCAAATTTGATAATTTTTTAAGTCAAAAGGGCTATAGTGAAAGTGGGCGCGTGTTGTGGATATTTTATACGGTTGAATATGTGTAGGCTGAAAACTCAAGGATTTACAGAATTTTAAAATCTGATGTTACGCACTAAACTTCTGCAACCCAGTAATTCTATAGGTTTTGACTTATCCCTGCTTACATGCAATCCTTGTAGTTAAAGGGGGGCAATTTTTCAACCTCATTTTAACTACAAGGATTGCATGATTGCTGCGGATAAGTCAAAATCAAAAATCGAATTTATTTAGAAATGAACAGATAATTTACAGGCTCTAATAATGTGTCACATCCCTAAGGAATTTAAAATGTTTCATTTTATACTTTGTGGTGATTCTATTTTCGACAACAAGGCTTGCGTAGAAAAAAATCAGCCTGATGTGACTAATCAGGTCTCTGTATTACTCTCTGAAGGTTCAAGGGTAAGTCGATTAGCTGTTGATGGTGGACTAACAGGCGACGTAATATATCAATTGGATTCTCTACCTAAAGATGCTACTCATATATTTGTTAGTACTGGAGGAAACGATGCTTTACGTCAAATGGGAATCTTTTCACACCAAGTGAATAATGTAGGAGAATCTCTTATTGAGCTACACAGAATCCGTGAGCAATTTAAACGTATCTACAGCAAGATGCTAAATAAGGCTTTATCCTTTGGATTGCCATTGACGGTCTGTACGATTTACTACCACAGGTTCCTGAACACAGAAGGATGTAAATCAAGACTATCAAACATGCTATCTGATTTTGATTCGGAATCCAGAAAAGTATTTCAAAAGATTTCAGTCGTTGCCTTGTCTATCTTTAATGATGTTATCACAAAGGTAGCGCTAGAGCGTCGTGTTTCATTGATTGACCTCAGGGTGCTTTGTAACGATGAGAGCGAATTCGCTGGACCAGTCGAACCTTCGATGATTGGAGGTCAGAAGATAGCTAATGCGATTGTGAATGCTTCACTAAACTCAGCAGGAGTGGCTAGTGAAGTGCACTGCTAAATGATTTGTCAGGAGATTAAAATGTCTCATTTGAGACTTTGTGGTGATTCGATATTTGATAATAAGGCTTACATAGAAACAAGTCAACCTGATGTTATAAATCAGGTGCGCGCATTACTTCCTGAGGAGTCAAAGGCGAGTCTATTTGCTTACGATGGCGCTGTCACAGAGAGTTTGTTTTATCAGTTGAGTTCACCTCCTGAGGATGCGACTCGCTCTGTTTGAAATTTTGAAAAGTTAGCACATTATGATTGACGCAGACATAAACGGAAAAACCAAAGTTGCAGAAGATGTCTTCACATCTAACTGTATTGGCTTGCTCAGTTTGCTCCCTGATGAGAATTTAATTAGCTTTCTCAGCCAAGCCAAAGATGTAAACGGTTGCGCTATTAATTTAGCCAAGTATAATATCATCGAAAAATTGGAATTTTGGCCTTGGCTCCCTGAGGCCGGTGAACCAGACGTGATTTGTGTGTTAAAAAATAACAACAATCGTATGACGCTTGTTATTGAAATCAAACAAGGTGCTGGAAAATCAAGTCATGCTTCGAGCCAAAATGATACGCGACTATCAACTGACCAACTCGCCAAATATTGGCAAGCTGCGAGTCAACAAGATGAGAATGTTGCCTTAATATACCTAACACATCACCAACATATGCCAGTACAAGAATTAAAGGAAAGCATTGCTGAAACCCAAAAGGATGCTTTAATGTATTGGCTAAATTGGTATCATCTTTACCAATGGATAAACGCAAACCATCCACAGTCGATAGTGGAAAGGCGCATTTTTGAGAAACTGAAAACTTATCTCGCCTTTAAGGGATATAAGCGATTTATCGGCTGGGATAATCATCTTTCAATGGCTCAAAATGGGACACAATATCATCATACTTATCAATGGGTTACTAAAATGGGCTGTTTTAAAACCTACAAACGCACCTATATAAAGATAATAAGTAAATGAACGAAGAAACGATAAAAGCTCTTCAGAGCATTGACGCATTTCATAAAAAATGTCTTCTTCTCTTTGAGGATATTGTAACCTCAATCAGAGAAAAAACCCTGCCTTCAAATATGACTGATTTGGTTAATGAAGGAAACTATTCTATCTGGGATTCTAACCAATCTGAGCATATGAAGCGATATGTATTTGAGCAGGATGGTGTGATTAGATTTGTTTATATGCTGATCAAAACGAAAGAAGAGCAAGTGCGCGCTGCCAATGGGTATAAAACGATATGCCAAGAGCTAGGCGCTAACGTTTTATTTCCGCTTATTCTTGTTTGGGGGATATTTAAGCCTAGAGATGTTGAGCGCTTTAGAAATCAGCTGAATGTTCGTCGTTCTTGGACAATGAATACTGTTCTTTTACAAGTGCCAGATAATGTGAAGTTTACCAGAACGACTCCGTACACATTTAAAAACACATTAACATTCAACACCCCAGAGGGCACAGATTCGTACTACTGTGAAAATGCGAGTTTTATAATTTATCCACTCACAGAGATACAAGATAGCCATGATGTTGAACGGTTGGTAGATGAATTGCTGGAAAGTAACGAATCTTGAACTTTTAAAGCGTCAAACCCCGGTTCTCACTAGGCAAGGGTGAAAAAAAAATCGTATTGGCTTGATAGAATTGCTCCCGTTTTTATTTGATGTAGACAGGAATACTCATGAAAAACAAAGTTTTTGTTTATGGCACACTCAAAAAAGGCTATGGCAACCATCGTCGATTGCGAGATGCCAAAGGATATCCCGCAGTTGCACCAAAAATTGATTTACATGCAGGGCCTTTTTTCCCATTTGCTGTGCGTGGAAAGGGGCAAGCGATTGGAGAAGTTGTTAACTTTAATCACTGATGTTACGCAGTTTTCTTCCACCGACACTAACTACAAGGATTATATTATCGATAGGATAAACCGCGCATCTTATAAGGTTTTG
>CAYFOB010000001.1:33275-36005 GCA_964344525.1 uncultured Thiomargarita sp. | reverse complement strand
AACTGAAAAAGCACTACAAAATGCGAAACAAGCAGCCGAAGCCGCTAATAAGGCAAAAAGTGCATTTATAGCCAATATGAGCCATGAAATCCGCACCCCCATGAATGCCATCACAGGCTTTACTCACCTCGCTTTACAGACAAACCTAACAAACAAACAACGAAACTATTTAAACCAAATAGAAAACTCATCTCAAGCTTTACTTGACATCATCAATGATATTCTTGATTTTTCCAAGATTGAAGCGGGTAAATTAAGCTTGGAATCCATTTCCTTTTCTTTGAATGAAGTACTAAACAAGCTTTTTAGTTTGTTCTCTGTCAAAATGGAAGAAAAAGGACTCAAGTTAGTACTTTCAATCGATCAAAATGTTCCCCTTCATCTGGTGGGTGATCCTTTACGATTGAGTCAAATTATAACCAATTTAATCTCAAATGCGATCAAATTCACAGACGAAGGCGACATTATCATTAAAATAGAAGTCGTCAAACTTGAAACAGAACACGTCACACTGCGTTTTTCTGTTATAGATACTGGCATTGGCATTTCCCAAGAAACAATTCCTCATTTGTTTGAAGCTTTCACTCAAGCCGATGATTCCACCACACGCAAATTTGGTGGAACTGGACTGGGGTTGGCCATTTGCAAAGGCTTTGTGGACATGATGGGGGGGGGGATTTGGGCTGAATCCCAATTGGGCAAAGGAAGTACCTTTGGCTTTACTGCCGTTTTTGGTTACCAAATTGAAAAAACGTTTGTGGCTCAGAAAGAATCACAGAAAACAGTGCATCTCAACAGGGCACAAATTTTATTAGTTGAAGACAATACCATTAATCAACAAGTTGCACGAGAAATCATGGAAAACGAAGGTTTAGTGGTAAATATTGTTAACAATGGTAAAAAAGCGGTGACAGCGGTAGAAAAAACCAAGTTTGATGCTGTACTCATGGATATACAAATGCCTGAAATGGATGGCTATAAGGCAACCCAACTAATCAGAGAAAAACAGAGTGAATTGCCTATTATCGCTATGACGGCACATGCCATGAGTGCTGATCGACAAAAATGCTTTGCTGCAGGCATGAATGATTACCTCACAAAACCCATTAATGCTGAGCAACTGTTTACTAAGCTTAAAAAATGGATTGTTACGCCTCAGACAGATATTATAAAATCTCAAACACAAAAAATCTTACCTGACGAATTATCTGGCATTGACATGAAATCTATTCTCAACCGGATCAATGGCAACCAAAAATTACTTTACGCTTTATTAGAGGAATTTTACCAAAAATACCAAAATACAAGCCATGAGATTCGCCAGATACTTAACAAACAGGATTTTAAAACAGCTGCACAATTAGCCCATTCACTTAAAGGGGTCGCTGCCAATCTCTCAGCGTATCCGTTACAAAACGCAGCACGCCACTTAGAAAACGCGCTTAGGCAAGAAAAATTAGATAAGATGCTTTTGGATCAATTTGAAATAGCCCTAGCACAATTGTTAAATGCAATCAACATGTTGCAAAACAAAAAAGCATTTGAAACTAAGAAAAGCCTGAAAAATCACAAAAAAATATTGAATAAATCGATCATTGCCCCAAAAATATATAATTTATACATGCTTTTGAATAAAAATAGTCTCAACGCAGAAAACCTCCTAGAAAGCCTCAAAAAAGAACTTGAAGGTGCTCAATTTGACAATGAGTTAAACCAATTGGAAAAATATTTGGATCAACTTGATTACAAAGGAGCACAAGCCCCCCTTAACGAAATTGCTCATGCCCTCAAAATAAAATTGTAAAGGTAGTAGTCTGTCAAGTTTGTTTTTTGATAGTCCAAGTTATTTTAATGAAATATAGGAAAAAGAATGTATAAAGAAAAACTTCCTAAAAATTGTCCACCTAAAAGTGCTGTTGAAAACGATATTGTGATAGATTACTTTTAACGTGAGTTCGACTTATTTTTCAATAAGAATAACTACACGGATTACTTTTAATAAAGGATAAACCCCATTAATGAAGTGTTTTTGACTTATCCTTTATTAAAAGTAATCCTTGTAGTTATTTATGGTTTTGGAACAAAAATGCGTAACATCAGTTAATTATTTAGACCAATTTATTAATGATAACTTGGAGCAACGATTTGTTATCCAAATTAGTGAAAAACGGTTAAAGTATCTCAAAGCAGGCAATATATACAGTTCAAACGCAACAACTCTATTTATGTGAAAAACTATACTACCCCAGCATCAAGGATTAAGAACATGCAAAAAATATTCATCGTCGATGATATACCAGCCAATCTTAAAATTTTGATTGAAGCATTAAAAAGTCCCAATTATGAAATTTTGTTTGCAACCAATGGCTCAACAGCTTTAAAAATTGCAACATCTGAAATGCCTGATTTGATTTTGTTGGATGTTACAATGCCTGAAATGGATGGCTACGAAGTTTGCAAAAAACTCAAAGCGGATGACGCAAAAACCAAAAATATTCCTGTGATTTTTATCACAGCACGAGATGAAGAAGAAGAGGAAACTAAGGGACTAGAGCTTGGTGCAGTGGATTATATCACCAAACCCATTCGCCCTGCGATTGTTCTGGCACGGGTGAAAACCCATTTGAAATTGAAGCAAATTAACGATGAATTGGCACAAAAAAAATAAAACCTTAGAAGAGGCTGCCCTTTTGCGTGACAATGTAGAGCGCATCACTCGCCACGATATCA
>CAYFOB010000001.1:23973-33225 GCA_964344525.1 uncultured Thiomargarita sp. | reverse complement strand
TTCTCTTGATCTTTCTAAAATGGAAGCGGGTACCTACCAGTATCGCCCTGAGGGAGTGGATATTTCACAAGTGTTCAAAAAAATTCTACTTGAAACCAAACGTTTTGCAGATTCCAAAAATTTATCTGTGCTTATGATGCTTAATAAAAAACAGATGATGGAAAATGAGAGATTTTTCGTTAAGGGGGAACCTTTATTATGTTACTCCATGTTAGCCAATCTCTTCAAAAACGCCTTAGAAGCGTCACCTAATGGTGCTTCTATTACAATTTATCTTGAAAAAGAAACTGGGAAGATTAATATTCACAACCAAGGAGCTGTACCTAAAAAAATCCGTGATAAATTTTTTGATAAATATACAACAGCTGGAAAATCAAATGGTAGCGGATTGGGAACATATTCAGCTAAATTAATGGCTCAAACACAAAATGGAAGTATTCACTTTAAAACTTCAGAAGGCACAGGCACCACTGTGACGGTTCAGTTGCAAGTGCTGGAGTTGGCTTAAAGATGATAGGTTTTGGTTACAATGGTGAACGAAATGGAGCTTTTATGATAAAAAGTTTTAAAGACAAGGCTTTAGAACTATGCTGGCGAGAAGAGCAATGTGGAAAGATTAGAACGAATTTAAAACGTCAATGGTCCTTGGCGTTTAATTTTTCGATGGTATGAGGATAACATTTAAAATAATAAAGAAAAAAATCATGAATATCAATTTATTAACTGATGTTACGCACTCTTGTTCACAAACCATAGGAGCAAAGCTATGCTTGGAACGAAAAAAAATTCAATCGTATTTTTTCGTTCCAAGCGCAAGCTTTGCTCCTTGTGAACGAGGATGCGTAACACCAGTTATTAAACCAATTGAATGGCAAGAGGCGATGGTATAAACTTATCCTATATGTTACGCATTCTTGGATTAATCCGTTGTACTCATCCTTGTATTATAGATTTCTGGACAACCAATGAACGACCCCCTTAATTTTCAGGAACCAACCCTTTTAATCATAGATGACGATCAAAGCAATCTTGAAGTCATCAAAGATTATCTCAATGCACAGCATTTTAAAATATTGACCGCATCTAATGGAAAATATGGACTTGCCATCACACAAACCAACCAACCAGATTTAATTTTATTGGATGTGCTAATGGAGGATATGAATGGATTTGAAATTTGTTGTTGTCTAAAAGCCTCTGAACAGACTAAAGAAATTCCTGTACTATTTATGACTTCCCTGAGCGATGTTGAAGATAAAATGAAAGCTTTTGAGGTGGGGGGCGTGGATTATATTACTAAACCATTTCAATGCAAAGAAGTCTTAGCCCGTATTCAAACGCACCTCAAGCTACGGCAGTTACAAAAACGTTATCAAGCTAAAAATAAGCAACTTCAACAAGAAATTGCAGAGCGCAAACTGGCTGAAAAAGCCTTGTACCAAGCCAGGCTGGCTGCGGAAGCGGCTAATCATGCCAAAAGCCAATTTTTGGCCAATATGAGCCACGAATTGCGTACCCCCCTCAATGCCATTTTAGGATATACACAAATCTTCAAGCGTGATACCAGTTTGATGGAAAAAAAGGGAGAACAGATTGAGACCATTCATCGTAGTGGGGAACATTTGTTGACGATGATTAATGACATCTTAAATATGTCTAAAATTGAAGCGGGAAAAGAGGAACTCATGCAAACTCATTTTCATTTTCCCTACTTTCTTAAAGCGCTGGTCGAAATTTCACAGATTAAAGCGCAATTAAAAGGCATTTCATTCATTTACGAAAAACCGTTTTATTTACCAATCTGTCTTCAAGGTGATGAAAAACGTTTACACCAAATTTTATTGAATTTACTCGATAATGCCATTAAATTTACTGAACAAGGGCAGGTCACTTTAAATGTCGCGTGCCAAACGACAGAGTCTGATAGTGTCAAAATTCGTTTTCAAGTGACAGATAGTGGTATTGGCATTTCGCCAGAACGCCTAGATGAGATATTTTTACCCTTTCATCAAGTGGGAGAACAACGTTGTCAAATACAAGGCACAGGTTTAGGTTTGGCAATCAGTCGAAAATTAGTGCGGTTGATGGGGGGGGAATTGTCTGTAAAAAGTACGGTGGGTCAAGGCAGTACTTTTTGCTTTGAATTGGATTTGACAAAAACGAATTTTGAGACTTGCGAGCCTATTAAAATGGAAAAACAAGAGATTATTGGCTTTCGTGGTGATAAGCGTCAAATTTTGATTGTTGATGATGATAAGGAAAGTCGTGATATACTAAAAGCGATGCTTTTACCTTTAGGTTTTGAAATGGCAGAAGCCGTAAACGGACGCGATGCCTTGGAACAAATCATTGAATCTCAGCCAGAATTGATTTTACTGGATTTAATGATGCCTGAAATGAGTGGTTTTGAATTGAACCGTCAAATCCGACAAAGCCCTTTATTGAAAAATATCATTATCATTGCAGTTTCAGCAAATGTTTTTCAACAAACGCAACAGGAAATTTTAGCAGCAGGTTGTAACGATTTTATTACCAAACCGGTGCAAATTAATACGCTTTTGCAACGCTTGCAAATTCACTTAGGACTTGAATGGGTTTACTCAGAAATTCAATCAGAACCAATTGATGAAACGTTACCATTGATTATTCCACCGCAGACGGAACTAAAAACCTTGTTAGAATTAGTGGAAATGCACCATATGACTGGCATTCAAAACTACATCAACAACATGAAAGAGCCTAAATATCTCAAATTTACCTCAAAAGTTGAACAATTAGCGAAAAAATATCAATTTGAACAACTTATTGACTTTATTCAATCAGCCCTGAAAAGTGAATAACTATGATAGAATCTGAAAATGATCATATTTTAGTCGTTGATGACAAACCTGAAAACTTGGACGTTTTAATTGAGTATTTGAATTACTTTGGTTTTGCGATTTTTGTCGCTCGAAATGGTGAAGAAGCCATTAAATTTGCTGAAAAACTGATTCCAGATATTATTCTTTTAGATGTACTAATGCCTGGTATTAATGGTTTTGATACTTGCACTCGTTTAAAAAATAATGAAAAAACCAAAGAAATTCCTGTTATTTTTATGACGGCATTGTCAGATACTGTAAATAAAGTCAAAGGTTTTAAAGCAGGAGGAGTTGACTATGTGACAAAACCACTTCAACATGAAGAAGTTTTAGCACGAATTCAAACCCATCTCACCATTCGCCATCAACAACAAAAACTGGAAACGCAAAATCAAGAATTATTCAAACTCAACCAAGAAAAAAATGAATTTCTAGGGATTGTCTCACATGATATGAAAAATCCCCTAAACAATATTCTTGGATTTGCCGAACTCTTGAAAAATTCTGCTCAAGACAAGGACAAAAATTGGGTTTTACTCATCGAAGAAAGTTGCAAAAGGATGCTTGAGCTTATCACAGAACTTTTAGACATTAACAAGCTTGAATCTAATCAAATCAACTTATCACTTCAAGAAAATGAATTGCATCGTCTTGTTTACGAATCAGTTTACCGCCATCACCAACAAGCCAAAGCCAAAAAAATACAATTACTTTTTGAATTAACAGAAGAAGAATTTAATGTCTATGGAGATAGACGAGCAATCACCCAAATTATTGATAATTTGATTTCCAATGCGATCAAATATTCTCCACCGGATAAAAATGTCAATATACGGCTTTCCCAGGATCAAAATATTGTCCGTTGTGAAATTCAAGATGAAGGGCAAGGAATCACTGAAGAAGACCAACAAAAACTGTTCATGAAATTTGCCAAACTCAGTGCGACTCCAACCGGTGGGGAAAATTCGACAGGATTGGGCTTATCAATTGTAAAAAAATTGGTTGAAGCCATGAATGGTAAAGTTTGGGCAGAAAGTGAAGGCGAAGATAGGGGCAGCACATTTATTGTTGAATTGCCAAAATACAATGAAACCTTGGTTTAGACTTCGAGGTTTTGGAAACCTCGAAGGTCATCAAATGCCAATTTTAAGGCAACAGATATCGGGACCAGCGCCGTTCGCCTTCACGCACCAACAACCCTTTGCGACTCAATTTTCTCAACAAATAAGAACTCCTGTGATGACTTGAACTCAGCAGTTTTTGGCATTGAGTGTTATTTATACGACCATGTGCGCGTACGTATTTTAGAATCTTGTCTTCTTCGCTGGTCATAGATCCGTCGTTGATATAACTAATTTCCTGCGCATCGCTATCAATATCCGTGTTCTGGAGTGATAGGTGTGCAGAGATGGACGGCGCGATGTCAATCAAATGCAAATGATGTGGTTGAATTGTTGTGCCACCGCTCCTAATCAAAGCGTGTTCAATAATGTTCTTTAATTCTCGTACATTACCAGGAAAATGATAATTTTCCAACACCTTTATTGTGGTTGGGCTCAACACAGTTTTTTTATGTCCCATTTCTACTGCAAATTTCCACAGAAAATGCGATGCCAACAACGAAATATCCTCTGTGTGCTCGCGCAGTGGGGGAACCGTGATGGTAAACCCCTTCAACCGAAAATAAAGATCATAGCGGAAAACCCCAGCTGCAAGATTGGCCGGTAAATCCGCATTGGTCGCTGCAATAATACGGACATCAACCTGTTTAGGCTGATTACCGCCGACTGGCATTAAGAAACCATCTTCGAGTGCGCGCAAAATTTTGGCTTGCAGCAACAGTGGCATATCACCTATTTCATCAAGAAATAAGGTGCCCCCTTGTGCCATTTCAAAATAGCCTTTATTGTGGTTTAATGCCCCCGTAAAAGCGCCCCGCACATGCCCAAATAAAGCGGACTCCGCCAAATCATTAGCAATGGCAGTCCAAAATTTTATCAATTACTTGGCTTTTACCGATCAGGGTAGAAAAACTCTCTGTTTCTTTAGATTGGTAAATGGCAGACAGTTTGGCATCTGCCGTTTGTAAAGCGCCTTCTACCTCTTGCCTGTGGCTTATTTCCTGTTTAAGCTGTTCGTTGAGATTGGTTAACGCCTCATTTTTTTGTGCCAACAGCCGTTGCTGACGGTTGATGGTCAAATGGGTGTTGATCCGCGCATAAACTTCTTCAGTTTGAAATGGCTTCGTGATATAATCCACACCACCAGCGGCAAAACCTTTGATTATGTTAGCCGTTTCTACCAATCCTGTTATAAAAATAATCGGCACATCTTTGAGGGCGGCATGCTGCTTCATCTGACGACAGGTTTCAAAACCATCAATCCCCTCCATTAGGACATCCATAAGGATCAGGTTAGGGACAATTTTTTGGGTAATTTCAAGCGCATGTCGCCCATTTTTGGCGATTAAAACGTTTAGTCCAGCTTCTTTTTCCAGATGCTCAATTAAAAATTGTAAGTCTTTTGGAGTATCATCAACAATAAGGACGTAATCCGTTTCTTCATCCATTATATTCCTCTCTTAGTTATCATGTTAACCAAAATATTAAAGTACCACTTATGATATTTGCAATAATTATTATATATTAAATAATTACAACAATGCATTTCTCAATTTTTAACTTATTGTTTTGTAAAACTATTATATGGGTTGTCAGGTGTGTTTAACACTGCGCACAATTTTCATGTATTTTGGAGTCCAAAGCAGCGCTTTGGGCATGGGTCTCCAAAATGTGCTAAAACTTGTGAGCGGGTACTTAGCGCCTAATTGGGGGCAACTTGATCTATCAATATGATAACTGATAACTGATAACTGATAATATGAGTAATGATTCTCACAAACAAACCCTTTTGATCATAGATGACGAACCTGCTAATTTGGGGATAATAAAAAATTACCTGAGCACTTACAATTTTGAAATCGTCGTCGCATGTAACGGTAAAAAAGGGATTCTCCTTGCACATTCTGTTCAACCTGCATTGATTTTACTGGATGTGATCATGCCGGGTATCAATGGCTTTGAAACTTGCCATTGTCTAAAAGCTGATGAACAGACTAAAGATATTCCAGTGCTATTTATGACGGCACTCAGCGATGTTGAAGATAAAATCAAAGGTTTTGAAGTGGGGGGGGTGGATTACTTGACCAAACCACTTCAGCTAAAAGAAGTATTGGTTCGTGTTCAAACACATATTAGTTTGCGAAACATGCAGAAGCAGCTAGAAGCACAAAATGTCCAGCTTCAGCAGGAAATTGCAGAACGAGAGCGGACAGAAAAGGCACTTAGGCAATCCAAGAGTAAACTGAGCAGCATTTTGTCTGCCATGGTCGATTATGTTTTTGTTTTCGATTGTGAGCACAGGTTTATTTTTTGTCATGCGCCACAGGTTAATAATTTATTTATATCCACAAAAGAATTTTTATGGAAAAAACACCAGGAGATAATGCCTCCTGGTGTAAACACCCAATTTATCAAAGCCTTTGAAAAGAACAAAAAAGGAGAAGTGAGTGAATATGAATACTGGCTAAAACTGAAACAGGAAGTCCGGTGGTTTTCTGCCAAACTTTCCCCAATGCGCTTGGAAAATGAATTCGTTGGGGCTGTGGCAGTGGTAAGAGATATTACTGAGCACAAACGCGCTGAGGAAACGCTTGAGAACACTAAAAACCAAGCGATAGCAACCCAAAAAGTGGCAGAACAAGCGAGCCAAGCTAAAAGCGAATTTCTGGCCAATATGAGTCACGAAATCCGTACTCCCATGAATGCCATCATTGGTTTTACTAAACTGGCTTTAAAAACCACGTTGACAAATAAGCAACGAGATTATTTGAAGCGTATAGATTCCTCATCTCAAACATTACTTGCTATTATCAATGATATTCTTGACTTTTCCAAAATTGAAGCGGGTAAATTGAGCCTGGAATCCATCAATTTTTATTTGGATGATGTACTAGACAAGCTTTTCAATTTCTTATGTGTGAAGATTGAAGAAAAAGGCTTGGAATTATTTATGACCATCAATAGGGAAGTTCCCCATCATCTTGTGGGTGATCCTTTGCGGTTGGAACAAATTCTAATTAATTTGACCACAAATGCTGTTAAATTCACGGATACTGGCAACATTCTCATTAAAGTGGAATTAATAGCGCTTGAAACTGAGCTCGCCAAGCTGCGTTTTTCCGTTCAAGATACAGGGATTGGTATTTCACAAGAAACAATTCCCCACTTGTTTGATGCGTTTACTCAAGCTGATGGTTCTACCACCCGTCAATTTGGTGGCACAGGACTGGGGCTGGCGATTTGCAAATCTTTAGCACAGCTAATGGGAGGAGAAATTTGGGTAGAATCTCAATTGGGCAAAGGCAGTACCTTTACTTTTACCACTGACTTTGGGCACCAAGAAGAGAAGACTTTTCAGCTGCCGGCAAAATTGCGCAGCCTTAGGGTGCTTGTTGTAGACGACGATGAAATGGGACGGATCACTCTACAAGAGGGTTTACGCGCTTTTTCCATTGAAGTCTCAACAGCCGCTTCTGGTGAAGCGGCGTTAGTAGAACTTAAAACAAAATCTTATGATTTGATCATTTTAGATTGGAAGATGCCAGGTTTGAATGGAATAGAAACCGCTAAGCGCATCATGGAAATATTCCCCCAAAAACATAAGATTATTTTAATGACGGGATTTCATAAGGAATATTTATTGAATGAGGCAAACATTTTGGTGGATGCTTTTCTAAGCAAACCCGTGAGTCGAACCACCTTATTTAATACGATTTTAAAGCTTTTTGGAAAAGATGTTGCTAAATCATCGCACAGCATTGCTACTTTTGGGACAAAGCGCTTCAATGGCGCGCATATTTTGTTGGTTGAGGATAATCTTGTCAATCAAGAAGTTGCATTGGAAATCATGGAATGCGAAGGTTTGCAGGTAGATATTGCCAACAATGGTAAAGAAGCCGTGGCGATGGTTGCAGAGGCTGATTTTGAGGCCGTCTTGATGGATATACAAATGCCACAAATGGACGGTTACGAAGCGACTCAATTAATTAGGAAAAATCCCCAGTATAACGAATTACCCATTATTGCCATGACAGCTGATGCTATGACTGGTGTTCGAGAAAAATGCCTTGCAGCAGGTATGAACGATTATATTACTAAGCCCATTGAAGTGGGACATTTGTTTAACATCTTAGGAAAATACATACAAGCAAAAGAACGTATTCAACCCAAAGTGGAAGACGAAACCCCATTACCAGAGAATTTGCCTGGCATTGATATAGCAATGGCTTTAAAAAGACTTGGGGGCAAGCGCCGCCTCTACCATTCTCTGCTAGAAAATTTTTACAAAGATTATCAAGGCGTTGTTGAGCAGATCAAAAGCCTCTTAGAAAAAGGTGACACAGAAACAGCCCGACGTATAGTTCACACTCTCAAAGGAATTGCTGGCACTATTGGTATCAATAATCTGTATGAAAACTCAAATGTGCTGGAAAGCACCTTGAAAAGTGGAGATGAAATAACACCTCAACAGCTTAAACAATTTGAGGAAATTATCAGCAATGTGATGAACACGCTCGCCATTTTCAATAATGATAAAAAAATAGAAGAAGAAGAATTGATCCGCGATGAAACGAATATCGCAGAACTAACTACCTTGTTACCCACGCTGAGAGAACTTTTGGATGATGGCAATTTTCAAGCAGCTGACTTGCTGCCAAACTTAAAACGCCACTTGGGTGTTGATTTGCAAGCGCTTTATCAGCAACTAAAATCACAAGTTGAAGATTACGAATTTGAGGAGGCGTTGGAAACGCTTAACGAGATTGCAAACAGAATAGGATTGTAAGTTAATTATGAAAACTGATTTTCAAGAACAAACCCTTTTAATTATTGATAACGAATCTGCTAGCATTAAGCTGATAGAAAATGAACTGGACAACATTGAAATTGTAGTTGCACGTAACGGTGAAGATGGGATTGCTCTCGCGCATTCTGTTGAACCGGACTTGATTTTGCTAGAGGCAATGATGCCAGAACTAGACGGTTTTGAAATTTGTCGCCGTCTAAAAGCTGATGAACAGACTAAAGATATTCCTGTGCTGTTTATGGCTGCGGTTGAAGAAAAACTCAAATGTTTTGAAGTGGGTGGAGTGGATTACCTGATTAAACCACTTCAAACAACCGAAGTCTCAGCGCGGGTTCAAACGCAACTGGCTTTGCTGAACTTGCAAAAACGGCTTGATAAGGCATTAGCCCAAGCAAATGCGGCTCAAAAAGTGGCTCAAAAAGCGAACCAAGCTAAAAGCGAATTTCTGGCCAATATGACCCGC
>CAYFOB010000001.1:19972-23963 GCA_964344525.1 uncultured Thiomargarita sp. | reverse complement strand
GAATTCGGGGCGCCGTTAAATAGCATTATTAAATTAACTCAATTGGCTTTAAAAACCGAACTGACAGATGAGCAACAATATTTTCTGACGCAGATTGATACCTCATCTCAAGCCTTACATATCATTATTAATGATATTATTGACTTTTCCAAGATTGAAACGGGTCGATTAGTCCTGGAATCCATCAATTTTGAGTTAGATGAGATAATAGATAGGATTTTCAATTTGCTCTGCATGAAGATTGAAAAAAAAGGGTTAGAATTGTTACTGAGCATCAATAGATATGTGCCTCATTCTCTAGTGGGTGATCCTTTGCGCTTGGAGCAAATTTTGATTAATCTGACTATGAATGCTGTCAGATTTACGGAAAAAGGCAGCATTATGCTTAATGTCGATTTGGAAGCTCTTAAAACTAAACAAGTCAAGTTACGTTTTTCCATTAAAGATACAGGCATTGGCATTCCACAAGAAGCCCTTCCCCATTTGTTTGAAGCATTTAGCCAAGCAGATCATTCGACTCCCCGTCAAGCGGGCGGCACAGGGCTGGGGCTAGTGATTTGCCAATATTTGGTGAACATGATGGGCGGCGAAATTACTGTCGAATCTCAATTGGGCAAAGGAAGTACCTTTAGTTTTACTGCCGTGTTTAGGTATCAAGAGGAAAAGACTTTTCAGCTGCCTCATGAGTTACAAGGGCTCAAGGCGCTTGTGTTGGATGATGATGAGATAGAACGGACTACTCTGCAAGAAGAATTACGCACCCTTTCCTTTGAAGTGTCTCCCGTCCATTCTTGCGAAGCGGCATTGGAAAATATGCATGAAACTGAAAAATCCGTTTGTTATGATTTAATTGTTTTAGATGGGAAAATGCCAGGATTAGAAAAAATCGAAGCTGCAATACGCATCAAGGGAGCACGGCTTGCGCCACAGATGCCTGTTATTATTATGATGCTCGGATTATCTCAGGAATATTTATTGGCAAAAATGAGTAAAAAGCTTTTGGTGGATGCTTTTATAACCAAACCTGTCACAAAGTATGCTTTATTTAACACAATTTTGTGGCTTTTTGGAAAATCACAGGCTTCAGGGCAATCTCTCAAAGATTTACGTATTTTGTTGGCTGAAGATAATACTATTAGTCAACAAGTGGGACAGGAAATGATAAAAAGCGAAGGTTTAGTGGTAGAAATTGCCAAAAATGGTAAAGAAGCCGTGGCGATGCTTAGCAAGAGTGATTTTGATTTGGTATTTATGGATATACAAATGCCAGAAATGGATGGCATTGAAGCGACTCATTTGATTAGGAAAAATCCTCGGTACAATCAATTGCCCATTATCGCCATAACTGCTCATGATATGCCTGGTGAAAAGGAAAAATGCTTGGCAGCCGGCATGAATGATTATGTCACTAAGCCTATTAATAAAACGCAGTTGTTTTCAGTCATCGAAAAATGGATATCAGCAAAAGATATCAAACCTGAAGAAGAATCCTCGTTACCAGACAAATTGCCAGGCATTAATATAGCAGGCGCTTTAAAAAGGCTCGGCGGCAAACGCCGCCTATATCATGACTTGTTACGGAACTTTTATCAAGATTATCAAGACGTTGCTAAGCAGATGAAAAGCCTATTAGATAAGGGCGATACTGAAACAGCCCTACGTCTTGCGCACACCCTCAAAAGGATCGCAGGCACTCTTGGCATCATTGATTTGTATCTGATCTCAAACACGCTGGAAACGGCTCTCAAAATTGGGGATAAAATTGCACCTCAACTGCTTAAAGAGTTTGAGGAGATTATCAATACTGTGATGAACACTATTGCTCGTTTTGAAGCAGAATAGTACAACTTATGGGGAAAATAATGAGTGAAAGACAAAATAGAATTTTGATTGTTGACGATGAACGATTCAATCTGAATTTTTTGGGAGATCTTTTGATAAAGGAGGGTTATAATACAATTGTCGCTAAAAACGGGGAACAAGCCTTAAAACGCGCACTTTCAGACACGCCACCGGATTTGATTCTGTTGGATATTCTAATGCCTGGCATAGATGGATACGAAGTTTGCCGCCAGCTCAAGGCGCATCCAAAAACGCAGCACATCCCAATTATTTTTATTTCGACGATGAGCGGGGATATGGACGAAGCTAAGGGACTTGAGCTTGGTGCTGTGGATTATATCAGCAAGCCCATCAGCCCGCCTATTGTTTTGGCACGGGTGAAAACTCAATTGAATTTGAAGCAGGCTTATCAAGAAATTACTACCCTCAACGAGCAATTAAAATCTGAAAATGTCCGCATGAGTGCAGAATTAGAGATTTCACGTCAATTGCAACAAATGCTTTTACCCACTGATTCAGAATTGTCAAAAATTGAGGGTTTAGAAATTGCCGGCTTTTTGGAACCAACTGATGAAGTGGGCGGCGATTATTATGATATCCTTCAACATGATGGGCGCGTTTTAATTGGTATTGGCGATGTCACAGGACATGGCTTGGAAAGCGGTGCCTTAGCGATTATGGTGCAATCATCGGTACGAACTTTATTGGCAAATAATGAAACTGATCCCATCAAATTTTTAAGCGCCCTTAATCAAATGGTTTATCACAATGTCGCTAGGATGAATGCAAAAAAATACTTCACCCTGGCGCTATTGGAATACAAAAAAGGTCAAATCCGCTTGACTGGGCAACACGAAGAAATGATTGTGGTGCGGCGGGGGCATATTGAACTGATAGATACCCTAAATTTAGGCATGCCAATAGGGCTTGATGAAAACATTGCGAATTTTATTGCTGAAGCCAAGATAGACTTAAATTCGGGCGATGTAGCCGTGCTTTATAGCGATGGCATTACCGAAGCGATCAATTCTGAGCAAATCGAATATGGACTAAAGCGATTATGTGAAGTACTTCAACAAAATTGGCAGCTCACCGCTCAAGAAATCCGACATGCAGTGGTTGACGATGTGCGACAATATATTGGCACACAAAAGGTGTTTGATGATATGACTTTGTTAGTGTTAAAACAAAAATAAATATAACTACAAGGATTACTTTTAAAAAAGGATAAGTCAAAAGCATGCGTGCCGTTTCGTTTTATCCTTTTTTAAAAGTAATCCTTGTAGTTATTGCAGGAGCGGTCCAAACTAAAGTTTGGACTCCTACCCCTCAAAACAGTACTATTCCGCTTGCACCGCCTTTTTCTTCCCCAAAGGTTTCCACAATCTATGCTGACTAAAACAGGCCCAGCCCCAGCCTAACCAGCGCAACAGGGCAAATGATAGCCATAAAGCCCACAGCAGCATGGCGATGCGATAGATCCACATTGACCAAGAAAATACCCAATCTTGCGGTAATATGCCCACCGTGCGATCTTCATACCAACGAAGGTAATAAGAACTGGAGCCATTGCCTGCAATGTGCATGTTGGGGTGTCCCAGCAATCCTTGTTGGATGGCAAACAATAAGGTAGATAAGGCAATTATCGTGAAAATGCCAAGCCCTACCTGGATTGCATCAAATTTAAGGGCTGGCGTCTCTGGAGAAATATGTGCTCGCCACCCTAAGGCGATAAACCACCCAATGACGCATAGCATTAACGGAACCGGCACTTGACTTAATACGATGCCCAAAAGTAACCAATGGTGGGTTTTTAATGGGGTTAATGATATTTGCCCAAGTCCTATTGATGCTAAGGTAATGACTATTAAAATGCCCCAAATCATCACAGCTGGACCAATGGGATCACCGCCAGCAAATAATATCCAACGATCACTGGGCATTTGGATCTCAATATGAGTATTGACGCTATCTATGCCTAGCTCAACTTTGGGTGTTGAAAAATATTGGCTCATCCCAATCGATTGTTGAAATTGTAACTCAATTTGCCGTGTCGCTGGCGTGATGGGCAAAGTAACTGATTGCCCTTCTTGGCGGATCGGTTGGGAATTGTCATTAATTTTCACCGATTGCAATTGCGCATCTTCTG
>CAYFOB010000001.1:19624-19869 GCA_964344525.1 uncultured Thiomargarita sp. | reverse complement strand
GGTTTAACAACAAGCGATTATCAGTGGTGCGCTGTCCAGGCTTCACAACTAATTGGCTACGATCAATAGTCAAAATTTGTCCGGTTACACCCTTTGGGCTAGTAACATGTAAAGTGACGGTTTCGCCTGGCCAAGGTCGCCATTCTGGTAGCCAACGTCCTTTGGCTTGATGATGCACCACCGGAATGCCTTCAATTTCTACATGCCAGATAGCGCTGGCATCTAATCGCCAAACTTCACTGCCA
>CAYFOB010000001.1:14862-19614 GCA_964344525.1 uncultured Thiomargarita sp. | reverse complement strand
AGATTTTGTTTATCAAATACTGACAACCAACTGATTTCTGACTCATTGGGTGAAAGATTAATCAAGGCTTTTCCACCCAGTGTGCGAATGTTTTCGTGGGTAACGGATTCGCCCTTGAGTAAGGGTATTTCTAAAACTATCGCAGAGCCCAATGGCGTTTTACGTATAACTTGGGTTTCCACTTGCCAATCTAAGCCCAGTAACAAGGTCCGCTTGACTTCGACAAATGGAGGCAAGTTGCCCATTTCTAAAGCAGGCATTTCTGCTTGATCCGTTTTTTCACGAGTAAATTGCAATTGCTTATCAGCAACCCCATTTTCATGCACACCTTCAACGCGCCAACCTGTTGCCTTGACTTCCACAAAATGTGATTTCAATGGCAAAGGCAATTGCACTTTGCGACGATTAGGTAAGGGGCCCGCTAATTGCACTTGATGAATGCCCTTAGTCACGTTCAACCAAATTTGCCCGTTTTTCTGACGTAGCAAACCTTGTGCTGGCTCACCATTGAGCAACACTTGTTGTGGCAACCATTGTTTTGCAGCGCCAGGTAATGGTACAGCGGTGTCACTGAGGCTATGTATTTCAACGCGAACACGTAATTGGTTGTCGTCTAATTCCAACAATAAACGTGGACTGCTGGCACAATAAGGCAAACAATCGGGCGGTGCTAACAAACGCTTTTGCAATTCGTCCAATAAATCTTGAGAAGGCAAAAATTCCTCACTTTTCTGAGGAGCATTTGTTCCGCCAGCATGACTCAACATCGGAAAAGACAATAAGGCACCCACCAACAATATGCTCACTGCAGCACTGGGAACAACAGGTTTTTTCTTTAATGATAGTCCCCAAGAAACCCACAGAAAAAATACGACTAAAATGCCTAGTAGCACAACACGCAGAAAACCTAATAAACGATTGGCGGTGGGCGATAGCAACCACAAATCAACTGACTGATTTTGCAAAGCCGGACCACTCCAACGCATCCCAATCGCATCCCATTCCCACTGTGGCAAACCTGGACCTGTTTGTACTTGGGCATTAGGATCAATTTGCACCAATTTTTTGCGTTTTGGCTTATAGGGATACTTCCTATATAACATCGAATCCATTTGTTGTGTTGGTTGCGGCTCTTGCATTTGCTTTGGCATTTTAAAGGCTTCCTCAACGTCAAAATTTTCCTCAAAATTCCTTTGAGAACTTCTTGTATAATCCCCCGAATGCGTTTCCAAGCTTGACCACGGACGTTCAAGTTGTGGATAAATACTTTGTCGCACTTGCTGCATCATAAAAGGTATGGCTATGATGATTAAAACAATCATGCAAAGATCACGATATCTGCGTACCAAACGGCTAAAAGTGCCTAAAGCAGGTAATACCCGCAACAAGGCTAAGGCAGCAATAATATTTAACCAAACCCAATACGGTGCATAAAGTTCGCGATGAATCAGCACCAAAGTGATCAACGTTAACACGCCCCACCACCAACGCCATAATTTACCCACAGCCGCCGCCATGATAAGCACAACGAATAAATCCAACAATGTCCACTGCTTTAGCCAAGTATTGGGTACATGATCGACACCCGTTGCATTCAACAAGCGCCAACCCGGTGGCAAATGCAACGTGGCACTCACTTCTTGAAAATCATGCGCCCAACCCACAGCGGGCAATTGATTCACCGCCTCTTCTAAACGACTATCAGCCACAATATCAATTTGCCCCCGTCGCACTTCGATGCCAGTATTACCCTCTTCTTTCAAGCGCGTAATAAATTGGTTTTGACCATTAACCGCAACACGCCCTAAAATAGCAGGCTCCGCCATTTCCAAGCGCCACCCCCGTGTCATGGTACCGCTGACATGATCCTGTACGCTATAACCTTGCCCATCAAAATCTAGCCAAAAATGTCGCTCCAATTTCAATTGATCAGGCGCAGGCTCAGGATCGCCTCGACGTTTTTCCACCAACTCCAAAGTATTTCCAATCCGTACTTGGTAGGCGGGAAATTTTCGCCACGCGGCAGGTAAAGCCGTTTGCTGAGGATCAATCGCCAATACACCGCGGATTTCGACTAAGCGCAAATCATTACGCGCCTTAAAAACCCAAACTTCTTCATCAACCCACTCCCCCTCTGAAGGTACCAAGCTTAACTGATTAGCAACACCCTCCTGACGCGTATGTAAAGTCAAAGTCCATGAACCGGGACGTACTTGCACCCGCAAATGCCCATCGTTTTCCAAACGGACAGGTAAAGGACTGTTTAAGGACATTGCAATATGCTTATCCAACATAACAGGACCTAACACAACTTCACGGTGACGCCCAGCCACATCCAACTCAATGCGCGTAATGACTTGCAAAGGAATATCATCAATAATCTGACGATAAACACGCCTATCAAGACGATTTTCTTCTGCCGTCCGATCAATAGAAGTCCCACGTTGCCGTAGCCACAAACGACCTTGCGCATCAAATTGTGGAATAGCCACTGGCGTCTCATCAATGACCAAAGCCACCAAACCGGTGTTGTCCGGAATTTGCAAAAACTCCGGACGCTGCTCCCAGGGAAGTTGCCCTTTTATACTCAACTGCCCTTTAGGCGCAAACACACTAGGCACGCCCCGACGATCAGCCACCAAGGCCGGCGCATCATTGATATGTACCTGCTGAGGCCAATGTTTAGGGCTACCCGGTAGCGCTATCCAACCAGCGCTATAAACTTGCCATGTTTGAGTAAACTCGGCATGCGTCGCCTTCACATTCAGCGTTAAACGTGAGGGCCAATAACAAACCCCATCGGACACACCCTGAGTGCTATTATAGCTCTGGGGACAATTTTGCGTGTTATGCAATACCCAGTTAACCCAGGGTTGCAAAGGAGTCGGCACATCTTGGGGCGATAAAGCCCACAGAGAGAGACTAAGCAAAAGTCCACTTATGCCTATTAAAAGTTTGTGAAATATTTTCATAAAATTTAGTTATGTGAAAATAGCGGTTTTTGTTAGCTAATAGGGTACTATGCGGCAACCTTCCTAACCAACAACAGATGTTGTCCAGCCGTGCCACTGCCAACACGTCCATTCTCGAAACTCAAAGAATAAAAATTGTCTGTTTTCTTGGGATGAGGCGTTGAGGAGTAATACCAGCCTGGTGAAAGATTGCGAAAGTAACGTTTGTCAATCCCAATTAAGGTTTTGAGTTCTTCTAATGTGGGTAAACGCCAATCTTGATAGCCTGCCAGTTGCATTTGATTGATGGCTTCGATATAAGCCGCTGTGTCACAACGACATCCTTGACATTCTCCACCATTTTCTTGTCCCACTTTGTTGCCATCGTACCAGGTATCTGTGTGTTTTCCCTCCTGTAATCCAATGAGCTACGCGAACTGCGCCAGCTCTTAGAGCCAATACAAAAAGCCTCAAAACAGCCAATTTTATCATCTGCGATCATCCAAGCGCCACCCCCCATCGAAACACGCAACCCTCGTCAGTTCTTGCTGGATATCACCCCCCTAAAGGATACGCCAGAGGTTGAAGATGATTGGGTGCCAGTGCTATTTGAGGAAAATGGCTTATATGATACCAAAGCGGCTAACATCAGACAAAATCAATACCTGCACGTTTTGCAATTTTCGACGCCAATTGTTGAAATTCAAGATACGCACCGGGTATGAGTTGTCCATAAGCCCCAAGTGCCCCATCTGCTGGTTTGAGATGAAAAATAGGTTTTCGCGCTTCTTTAGCCAAGGGAATGAGGCTATAGTAAGTTTTGAATACGTTTAAACAGTGAAAATCGTTTTTCAGTGAAAAAATATTTTCTTCTGATTCATTGAGTATCACTTGATGATAAACGCTTGGAATTTGCGTCATCCATTTTGGATAGCTGTTGGTTCCCTGATATAATCTGATAGGTTGTTGGAACACAACATATCCAAGGGGTTGCATTTTACCTTGAGGTAGATTCTTACACCATCGTCCTAACATTGTTCCTAAGTGTTTTAAGCCTTGCACTGAAAATAAATCAGGTATTAAAGGTACAACCACATAATCAGCCACAGTTAAGGCAGCGCGGTTAATTGCGCCCAAATTTGAACCTAAATCCATTAAAACAATATTGGCGGTTTTATCCGCTTCTTGCAATATTTGCCAAAAAGCTGAAAGGCGTGAATTGTCTGGCGCTTTTGAAAATTCCTCTTCAAACGTTAACAGAGACATATCTCCCCAAAGCAATGTTAATTGTTCTTCAATTTCTTCTAACTGAGGTAAGTCTTGTGAAAGCCACCTTTCTTCCAAATCCTCCTCATCAAGAAAAGATGTTGTGAGCTTAGCTTGAGGATCCAAATCTGCAACAACAACTTCTAACTCCATGTCTCTATACATCCAAGCCAGATGATAAGCTAAAAACGTTTTACCAGCGCCACTGCTTGGATTAAAGATAGCAATAATACTCATAGTCGTCTCCTAATAGTGACTAAAACATGAGTTTCTTCTAAGCAAAATTCGGGCGAGGGATTACCATTTTTTTCAAGTGCTTGGCGCGCCATAAGAATACCAATACCAAAACGTTGTACATAGCCAAGATTTTTCATAACTTCTGCTATATGAGGATTACGATAATCGGTGACACCCGCTTGCCCAAAGTTTTGCCGATTCACTTGTCCAAAAGGTGCCCCTGGGCTATGAATTTCAATTCTATCATTAAACCAAGTGATTCGCACCGGCGCATGACTGCTTTCATAAGTACGGTGCA
>CAYFOB010000001.1:7098-14852 GCA_964344525.1 uncultured Thiomargarita sp. | reverse complement strand
CTAGCCAATTGTTGCAATGCCACTAATGGATAATCAGGTTGGTTAGTTTCAACTGACTGGGCACTCAAATCAAAATTGACTAAAATATGAACTTGAAAGGTGTCATCTAAAGCGTTTAGCATAACAGGCAAAGTCCCTGTTATTTCTTTATGCGTTTTTACTGGATCAGTTAGCGTGGTGCCATCAATCCTAAGAAATTGGATATAGCTACCTGGCACAATCTGTTGAGGCTCTTTTCCAAAAACTAAGATACCAAGAACAGTGGCATTCTTTGCCAAACTGATAAACCTCATGGCAGCCATTTGCTCTTCAATTGAACGTTGATTTTGTGCCAAAATGTCAATAGGTAAAGCGGTGGGTAAATATTTTTGCTCAAAGAAATCCAAATTGAGATCATCTAAACTGCTAGAAACAAGTGGTTGAATATCAAAGGGTAAATCCCTATAGCGACGTTTTTCTGATAAACGACGTTCTTCCTCATGTGTTGCCAGCGCCAAACTTGGGCCAATACGCACCCAAACTCTTCCTTCGTAGCGTACTGGCGGTGCATCAGAAGGTTCAACAATGATAACCGCTAATTCGCAACCCGCCACCATTCGTTTTTGAACAATCATGCTGGGAAAGGGGAGTATATTGGATCGCATATCAAGATTGGCACAAGAGCCATCATCATTAACACCAATAAATATCACCCCTGCTTGCTGATGATTAGGTAAATCATTAGCAAAAGCGCAAATCGCTCGACGAATCTTACTACGATCAGAAACTGAAGCTTTACGTTCTATTCGATCTGATTCAAGCGCATTGAGGAGCGTTTCTAATTCTTGATTATTCATGTTTAAGGTAGGCGCACAATTTATTATTAAATCAGTTAAAGGCTATTCTAGCCCTGCATAAGCCACAATTAACCATTTATTCCCTCTAGGAAATTGCACTTGGACACGCGCAGATTGTCCAATACCTTCGCTATCAATGACAATGCCTTGACCAAATTTGCGGTGTTTGACGCGCTGTCCCACTTTAAAGGTGGGTTTGGTTGATTGTGAAATGCTTAACGAACGCACTTTTTGAATTAATTCAACGGGAATTTCACCAATAAATCGAGAGGCTGTACAAAAATCGCGTTTTCCATAACGATAACGGCTTTCACTATGACAAAGATAAAGCTGTTGACGCGCGCGGGTAATGCCAACGTAGCATAAGCGACGTTCTTCTTCTAGTTGAGATTCTTCAAGGCTGTTTTGATGTGGAAACAATTCTTCTTCTAAGCCACATAAAAAAACGACTTTAAATTCTAGTCCCTTAGCAGCGTGTAAAGTCATTAATTGCACACAGTCATCGAATTGGTTACCTTGCTTTTCACCAGCTTCTAAGGCGGCATGATCAAGAAAATCGGCTATTGTGCTATCCTTGTTTATTTGTTCAAATTGACGCGCCGCATTGACTAATTCATCAAGGTTTTCTATACGTCTTTGCGCTTCTTCTTTACTTTCCTTTTGGTAATGCTCTATAAAGCCTACGGTGGTTTTGACTTGCTCAACCTGCTCATGCAATGGCAAATCCTTAAACTGTTGAGATAACTGTTCAATTAACCTTAAAAAATCAATCATATTCTTGCTCGCTCTCGCTTTGAGTTCCTTAGTCTCAATCGCTTTGAGCGCCGCTTGCCATAAAGAGAGACCCTGCTGACGTGCAACGCCCCGCACAATGTCAATTGTTCGCCCACCGATACCCCGTTTGGGCGTATTAACAGCCCGTTCAAATGCACCATCGTCGTCGCGGTGTATTAGCAAACGTAAATAAGCAAGGATATCTTTAATTTCAAGGCGTTCATAAAAACGTAAGCCGCCATAGATACGATAAGGGATCCCTTTTTGTAGTATTGCCTCCTCAAATTGCCGTGATTGTGCCGTCGTCCGATATAAAATCGCCACCTCTTGCCGCTTGCCTTGCCATGCTTTGATTTTATTTGCCACAAACTGCGCTTCATCAGTTTCGCTATAGGCAGTGTACAAAAAAATAGGCGCTCCAGCTTTATCTTGCGTCCATAAATTTTTGCCCAGACGTCCTTTATTATTGGCAATCAGCGCATTAGCAGCCGCTAAAATATTACCCGTAGAGCGATAGTTTTGTTCTAAACGCACCAGGCGAGTTTCTGCAAAATCACTTTTAACATTTTGAATATTTTCAATTTTTGCGCCACGAAATGCGTAAATAGATTGATCATCGTCACCCACAACAAACAATTTACCCTGTTGACCAATCAATAAACTTAACCATTTGTATTGAATCGTATTGGCATCTTGAAACTCATCCACATGAAGACACTGAAAGCGCTGCTGATAATGTTCAAGCAACGATGAATTATCACGCAAAAGCTCATAACACCGCAATAACAATTCCGCAAAATCAACAACACCGGTACGTTGACAAGTTTCCTCATACGCTTGGTAAATGCTGAGCATTTGTGCCAACCAAACATCTCCTTGATCCACCACAATATCTCTAGCACGTAATCCATCATCTTTGCAGGTATTGATAAACTCTTGTGCTTGTTTAGGACTCCACGTTTTTTCATCAAGTTCTAAGGTTTTGAGCAACCGTTTTAAAGTACGTCGTTGATCATCACTATCAAGTATCTGAAAGGCTTGAGGTAAATTAGCCTCCTGCCAATGCATGCGTAATAAGCGGTGCGTAATCCCATGAAAAGTCCCTGCCCATAAACCTTGTGCCGGTTTTTTCAACAATGCACCAATACGCGAACGCATTTCATTTGCCGCCTTATTGGTAAAAGTCACAGCTAAAATATTGTGAGGATACGCTTGCCCCGTTTCCAACAACCAAGCAATACGATGAGTGAGGACTTTCGTTTTACCAGAACCTGCGCCAGCTAAAACGAGAATATGCCCCAATGGGGCAGTAACGGCTTCATGTTGCGCTTTGTTAAGCGTGTCAATTAAATGAGAAATATCCATAAATAAATTTTGGGCTGGGTGCTAAATCTGTCCCAAACTTTAGTTTGGGATAGATTTCTATTGAGGCATGGAAAGGGTTTTGAGATTTGAGTTTGAGAGATGGGGAGGACGGGATTCGAACCCGCGGAACCGTGTTATAGTTCGCATATTTACGATAATCATATTCATTCAGCCCAATGATTTAGGCAAGGAGGTTGAACACGCTTATAAGATGAAATTGCTGCTTTTAACCACTCAGCCACCTCCCCCAATCCTCAGCCCATAAAAAAGCCTCTTGCAAAACATTTTTTTTTTTGAGGTCAACAATTTATAGTTTAATTCAGCTAGTGATGTCAACAAAAAAAATATAACCTATTGTATTTTAAAAGATAAAATCTTTTTTATAGTCAAATATTTTAAAATTTGATATAATTAATAAATAAAAAACCATGTCCACTATAAGCGTTATTCAATCAATAATATATTTTTATAGGGCTATAAGTTTTACACAAAATAGATAATTTTATTTGCTATCACCGAAAAAAAAATTTTTTCCGGACTTGAAATCCGCTCATGTAAGTGCAATACTGTTCAATAGTCGGGCTGAAGATTTTGGGTTATCTTCTGAAAAAAGACCTTCCCAAAATCACCCACTTGCCCGACACTATGGGGTTGGTAGCTCAGTCTGGGAGAGCGCGTAAATATCATGTTCAAAATCCTTGCCCAAGTCTATTGGGCTGAATGAATATGGTTATCGCTTTGGGTGCGCGAGGTCGCTGGTTCAAATCCCGCCCAACCCCCATTCACGGCGGGTGGCGAAATTGTTAGACGCGCATGTTTATCGTTAGTCGACAACTTGCCCAAATACTTGGGCTGATGGTTAACGGTTATCAGGGGCACATGTGAGAGAAATCTCGTGTAGGTTAGAGTCCTACCCCGCCGCTCTTTAAATATTTAGGGCCAGTAGCTCAGTTGGTAGAGCACGAAAATACCGTATCTCACCCCTTGCCCAGCATATGGGCTGACGAGATAGGGTTATCGACTTTGAAAATCGCGTGTCGAGGGTTCGATTCCCTCCTGGCCCTGCCCCATATCATCTAACCGCTCATGAGCAAAAAATACAGTCGACATCTTAACACCACCCCACAAAATCAGCCTATTCCTGGCCACAATATGGTAGCAAACAGCGCAGGTGGCTTTACGTTTGCGGTCAATGATTGGACAAGGCTGGATAGATTTTTGATTTTAGGCTGTGAAGGCAACTCCTATTACGCCACCGAGCAAAAGCTCTCCATTGAAAATGCCAAAGCCGTTGTGCGTTGTATTCAACAAGATGGGGTGCGCGTTGTCAATCGTTTAACCGAAATTTCACAAGCGGGGCGTGCGCCTAAAAATGATCCCGCCTTATTTGTACTCGCCCTTTGTTCAAAATTTGGTGACTTAGCCACCAAGCATGCAGCCTTTGAGGCTTTTGGACAAGTAGTTCGCATTGGTACGCATTTATTTAAATTTGTGCGACTCGTTTTGATATATTTTCATACAATATGTCAACACTTTATCATTCAGATAAGTGAAGGTAAGTTATGGTGTGAGTATGAAGTACACGCTCACCACTCGTATTAGTCGGAGTGAAAGCATAATCCTATATGGGCTAATTAAGCAATAGCCTGTAGAAGCGAGGGTTAAAAGCCATAAAAGGAAGAGAGGCAAGCTTAGTTTGTATGGTGATAAATTAAAAAGGACCTAAGTCTCGTAAATAAACAGGACACAACGGGGAAAGGAATTATATATGAATTGGATATAATTCGACTAATCAAAAGTTCCTCCGGGATATGGGTTCCACCTAACCAAACAGTAACATGACTTATCAACGAGGAAAAACGATAGTACAAGGTACTCACTGGAAAGTGAGAGGGTTAAAGCTTATAACTAACACCGCTATCGGGTAGGATTCGGGAGGAAGCGAAAGTCGGCATGTAATGTACCGGATATGCTGATTGCCCGACTAGGAAAACTTTGTATATTTGTTAGTAGTTGGTGTTATTTCATAATAACGTGATGGAAATCTTTTAGATTATTACTGAGGATATTTCAATGAGCAATGAAATTGATGTAGAAAAACATCGACAATTTATTGCACATTTCAACTCGCAAGCGGGTAGTGATGTGCTACCCAAATTGTCTAATAATCTTCTTAAAAATGGAGATTACAGAAATCCCAATTGGGATTGGTCCAGTCTAGACTGGAAAAGAGTTGAGAGAAATGTTTTCAACTTGCAAAAGCGAATTTACAAGGCAACCAAAGCTGGACAACATAGAAGGGCCAAGAAATTGGCAAAATTACTTAGCCGATCAAAAACAACTATTATATTAAGTGTTAGAAGAATAACGCAAGATAATAGTGGTAAGCGTTCAACAGGTGTTGATGGAAAGAAATATAAAACACCTAAACAACGCAAGGGTTTAGTCGAAAAAGTGTTAAAAGATGCACAAAGTGAGTGGGTCAGTTATAAGGCCAAGCTAGCTAAAAGGAAATCTATTCCGAAAGCAAATGGTAAACTACGCCCTCTAGGCATTCCCACTCAGGAAGATAGAGTCATACAGAATGTAGTTAAAACGGTAATAGAACCCAGGGCCGAAGCAGAGTTTGAATCAAATAGCTATGGGTTTAGACCTGCTATATCTGCTCAAGATGCAATAAATGACATCTGGAATTGTACAAGTCAAAGGCCAAAATGGTGCCTGGATGCAGATATTAAAGGTTGTTTTGGTAATATTGATCATGAATTTCTTTTATCAAAAATAGATAAAGATTGGCAACCTTTAATCAAAAAGTGGCTGAAAGCCGGATACATAGATGATGGCCATCTGCATCCCACGGAATCCGGTACACCGCAAGGTGGGATTATCTCACCTTTACTTGCTAATATCGTATTAGATAAGCTTGAAACGGATTTGATAGCTGCGATAAGAGAGATTAAAGGCTGGAAAACTAAAGTAAGAAGAGGCCAGTTACGAGTCATAAGATACGCAGATGATTTTGTGGTTTTACATCATGAAAAAGAGGTTATTGAAAAAGCCAAAGAATTAATCCAAAAGTGGTTAAATGAAAGAGGATTAGAATTGTTAGAAGAGAAGACAAAAATAGTCCATACCACTGAAGGCTTTGATTTCTTAGGGTTTAATATCAGACATTACCAAAACAATAGAATTAAAGGTAACTACAAAAAGGCTTTATTGGAGACTGAGGATGGTAGAAAACGGGTAGAAAAAGAAATAGTTCTACAAATAACACCAGCCAAAGATAAAGTGCAAAAACATAAGGAACATATAGCTGAAATTATTGGACGGATGAAATCAGCATCACAAGATGAACTAATCAGAAGACTGAATCCAGCAATATCTGGATGGGCAAACTATTATCGTTATGTCTTATCTAGTCCGGTTTATACAGAACTAGATAACTATTTATGGTCTAAGCTCTGGCGATGGGCATGTAGAAGACACCTAAAAAAGAGAAAAGATTGGGTAAAAGAAAGATATTTTACATTCTCAAGAAATCGCTCATGGAATTTTACTACCAAATATAGTAAAATTCAATGGCACGCACACGCCAAAGCACCAACAGGAAGTTATGTAAAAGTCCAGGCCAATAAATCGTATTATGATGGCGACACGCCCTATTGGGCAAAACGCCTGAACAAAGGATACGGTAATATCAGTCCATCAAAGGCTAAGATGTTAAAGAAACAAGATGGTAAATGTCCAGTATGTAATGGAGAGTTCCGAAATGAAGATTTAATTGAAGCTCATCACATAAAAGCTAGAGTTAATGATGGAGAAGATAAGTACTTCAATCTAGCTCTACTACATAGACATTGCCACGATCAGCTTCATGCTGTAGATACAAACAGCGTCAATAAAGAAAAAAACAAAGGGTTGCTTGGCCGTATTAAGGCCAGAGTTTTCGGAGGTAAACCTAAATGATTAGGAAGAATCATTTACTAGAGGAGCCGTATGAGATAGAAATTCTCATGTACGGTTTTGAAGACGAATTTGCTATGGCGACATAGTGAGTTTAGTTTAACAATGAAGAAGTTAAAGGCTTTAGGGGGCGGGGGCGTTGGCTTAGACGATGCAATACGGCGTGGTATAACAACATGCCTGTGGACAAATTAGCCTATCAAGCCATCAAATATCAGCAACGCGAAGGTTGGTCACATCGAGATTTATTGCGTTTAACCAAACCGGTACCGCCTGATACAGGACATAATGCCATTTATCGTTGGATTACAAAAGGCGAATTGATTGATGGCGCCCCAAAAATACTTGAAGGCACCGAGCAAATACGTCGTCTAAGCGCTGGTACCCATGCCCATCAGGCTGCCAAGCTGATTAGCAACTATAAATTACCCCGCGAAGTCGTCCCCACCGAATTGCTGAATTTTCCAGAAATTTGGGTAGCCTTACTTAAAGACATGCCCATGACGGCGATGATACGCAATTTAGCAACGATGACGCGAATTGGCTTAATTAAGCCAATGTCTGAAATGGGCGAAGTCATTGAGCGCAGACTCACTGATCAAAAGGCTTTAAGCAAGGCACGCATCCATCCCATTGCAGTACTGTCAGCTTTAAAAACCTATGCCCAAGGGCGCGGAGAACGAGGACGACAAACATGGGAACCGGTGCAAAGCATTGTTGATGCTTTAGATAAAGCGTTTTATCTCTCATTCAAAAATATTGAGCCGACAGGCAAACGCTGGGTATTAGCAATTGATGTCTCAGGCTCAATGGATT
>CAYFOB010000001.1:0-7085 GCA_964344525.1 uncultured Thiomargarita sp. | reverse complement strand
ATCCCTGGTTTAACACCAAGAGTTGCGGCGGGTGCCATGTCTATGGTGACTGCAAAAACCGAAAAACAACATGTAATAACGGCATTTTCGGATCGCATGGTAAAAGTGGACCTTTCACGCCAAAAGCGGCTTGATGATGTGCTAAAAACGCTTCAAAAAATCCCGATGGGAGGGACTGACTGCGCATTGCCTGTGTTATGGGCTTTAAAAGAGGGCATCAAGGCAGATGTTTTTGTCGTCTACACAGACAGCGAAACTTGGTATGGTAACATTCACCCAGTACAAGCGTTGCAAAAATATCGCAAAAAAATGCGTATCAATGCCAAACTGATTGTTGTTGGCATGATCAGCAATAGATTTTCAATTGCTGATCCTAATGACGGTGGAATGCTTGATATCGTCGGCTTTGATACGGCGACACCGGTTGTGATGACAGATTTTGTGTCTCAATGAATGTGGTAAGCATCCTTTATCGTTTCCACGCGCAAAGCGCCGCTGCGCTTTGCGCGTTTAAATTACATCAAACTGAACCTGCTCTGGCTTTGCCATCAAAATTCGCCATTTCGTTCTGAAAGTGTTGTATATTTTCAGATTGAACTGCCACCATCAATAACTTTTGCAATAGCGTTTCATCGCATTGAGCTAACAAATGTTGTTCTATTTCTTGATAAAGGGAGTGCTTTGGGTCAAAACGCAACACTAACACGTCTAAAATATTTCGACGTGCGGTAGCCAATGAACCTTCCGTGCGTGCTAAGTTTTTTTCAGTATCAGTTAATTTTTTGGGTACAGCAAGACGACTGGGTGTTGGAAACTGGGTACAAATAATATAGGTATAAATTTGCTTTCCCTTGATTTTTTCTTCAAAATAAAGCGTATTTTCCTCCTTATGCACATTGCTAAATACCACATAGTAACCTTCATCCAAGTTTTCAGATTTGAGATATTCGGCTAATTGCACTTTGCCCTTTTTAAATAGGGTATTATTAGTAAATACTTTTACTTCAATAATATAACGATGATTATGATAAACAATTAAAATATCAGTTCGTCCAGCACCTGAAGGGACTTCGATAAAAGTTTGTCCTTCTAAAGCTTCAATAAAAAAGTTAATAAAACCATCAAAAGAATAATGCCAAGCCGCTTCTTTTAAATGTTTGGTATCAAAAGCTTTAAAGCCGCGCCGTCGTATATATTGCCGATATTTGTTCAGTAAAGCGTGGATATTTAATCCTTCAGCTTTTAGATAGTTCTCAAAAGTTTCATTGGCTTCCAGCCCATAATAATTTCTTTCCCCGTTCAAGAGCGGGCGAAAAGCGGTGATAATACGCTTGCTATATAAAGGAACCAATATATCCACATACCCCCCCCTATTTTCTATCACCCCATTGGCATGCAAATAAGCAATGTCTTCAACATCAATCGTAAAATCAATGGGCTGATCATCAAATAGCAAGCGGTACATAAAAGCCTTTTTTTCTTTAGCTTTTTGGACAATGTTCAGGATGTTTTTATCATATTTTGATTTTAAAAACTCATTTAAGGTGACTAAAAAATCATCCATTGTCACCCTGCGATTCTTGACTTTTTCAACCAAATCAGCAGCTAAAGCACAAACTAGCCCAGGCTGCCCTTTAGTGTTATCATAAATGGCTTTGATGACTTTATCTTCAAAAGCGTGTCCAGATTCCTCAACATATTGTTCAATTAATGAATGGACTTCAACAAGGGTAAAATACTCGACTTTGAGTTCTTCGGCAATATTAAATGGAGAGGCAGCTGATGTCACCAGCTCAGCAATGGTACTCACGCCAACCAAAATCAGGGAATGCAGAGCATGATATTCTTTTCTATGATACATTTGTCGAAAAGAATGCATTATTTCATTCAAGACCACATCAGGTATGCCCTCAAACTCATCAATGACCAGAACCAGAGATTGAACCTGAATTTCTTGAAAAAATCTCACCATCTCAACTTGATTGGTAATATTTTTTTGAATATTAAGTTGATATTTGCCCAATTCTTGATGAAGTTGATTTTTGAGTTCTTGGTAAAAGACTTCTCTTGAAACTGTCTTTAAGTTCTCAAAACTAATCCAGATTGGAATAAAATTTTCCGTTTTCAGTGTTTCAAGCAACAGTTGAAAGTAAGTGGTTTTGCCACTTTGTCTGGGAGCAAACAAGGTAAAATACCGCCCTTTTCGGACTTTTTCTTGCCCCGTGGCGATTAAGGCCTCACGCATAACGGTGTAGTGTAGGGACGGATTACAGGGTCCCGAAGTATTAAATTCACGCATAAAAAATTTTCTTTATTCAATGTGAAAACAATTTAAATTTCCTTAAGTTGTGTTGTTACAAGAAAGGTTATGTTTACTCTATATTTTGTGCATTTTGTGCTAATATTTTAATTTTGTCAAGTTAATATTTATATAGCGTTTCCCGATTGTGTTAGATACAAAAAACTTCCACGTTCATCAACAAATACTATTTCTTTAAGAAATAGTATTTTTTCGGTCCTCTATTTTTCGTTTTGTACTTTAACCAATCGGGAAATGCTATAACTTGGCCATTCGCTTAATAAAAAGACAAAAGTTTAAATGGCAGTTTAAAAATTATAAACTGGCCATATTATTGAAAATACCTTACATTTCAACCATTTTTTGTATAACCAACTTACCAGCGTTTCCACGCGCGCAGCGGCGCTTTGCGCGTTTTTGTAGGTGTGGAAACCATAAAAATTATTTTAGTCCTATGGTGTAAAAAAAATGAAATTACAAATACTCAAATGTCATGGTTCTGGCAACAATTTTATACTCATTAACGAATATGATGAAGTTTTGTTTTCAGAAGAGGAACGTGTCGCCTTATCAAAATTTCTTTGCGACAAAGAAGAAGTCGATGGCATCCTTTATTTTCAAAGAAGCAAAACGGCTGATGGCAAAATGAGAATGTTTAATCCTGATGGTTCTGAGGCGGAAATGTGTGGTAATGGGTTAAGATGTATTGGTAGATTCGCTTGTGAAAATTTGGGCAAGGAATGGGTTATCATTGAAACCTTGAAAAGCGTTTCTACTGTTGTTAAGGTAGCAAATATTTATAAGGACGTAAAAACTTTTCAAGCAGAATTGAATACAATTTCATTAAATACAAAAGAAATTCCAATCTCAGTTAATTCAGAGTCGTTGATTAATCAACCACTTCCTACACTGTCAACAGATTTAACATTTACGGCAGTCAGTATGCCCAATCCCCATATTGTGTCGATTGTTGAGCGTATTTCTGATACTCAGCTTGAGGCAATAGGTAAAAAGGCGAATCAATTGACTGCGCTTTTTCCAAATGGCGTTAATGTGAATTTTTGTCAGATTATTGATGATGGTGCGATTTTTGTGAGGACGTATGAAAGAGGGGTTGGTTTAACAAATTCGTGTGGTAGTGGCATGTCAGCAACTTCGTTGGTTTCTTGCCTATTGAGACATAATCCATTTGGTAAGGCGATTGATGTATATAATCGGGGGGGATTGGTGAAATGTGAGCCTAGAAAGAGTACATCTGATCAATATTCTGTTTTTTTGTCGGGTAATGCGACTTTTATGTTTAGCAGCTTCATAGAATTTGATTTGCCAAGTGTCAATTATATCGCTCAAACATGTAGCAAGATTTTTGTGGATGAAATTCAGGAGTATGGAAGGTTTCTTGAATATTCTGATTTTAACTACAAGGATTTGGTATAACAAAGAAATAAAAGGAGCAAACATGCAAGAATTCCCCTACGGAATCAGCGATTTTTATCAACTGATAACCGATAACTATTTTTATGTGGATCGTACTTCACATATCCCATTAATTGAAAAAGCAGGGGTACAACTGCTATTCCTACGCCCGCGACGATTTGGAAAAACACTGCTTTTGTCAATGTTAGAAAATTATTATGATGTGGCAAAAGCAGATGAGTTCGATAAATTGTTCGGAGAATTGGCAGTTGGACAAAATCCGACACCCAGGCATAATAAATACTTTGTGATGACTTGGGACTTTTCAAATGTTGATCCAGGCGGTACCGCACACGATATTCGACAGCGGTTACATAATTATGTCAATAAGCGCATTCAAGAATTTGCATTTTACTATCAACCTTGGTTATCTGTCAATATTGAAATAGAACCAGATGATGCACAAGCCTCTTTTCAATCGCTCCTGACGGCGGTACGATTATCACATTATCGGCTTTATTTATTAATTGACGAATACGACAATTTTGCCAATGAAATTTTAATGGTACGTGGCAAAATCAGTCTAAGTCGCTACAAAGCCCTGTTGTCTGCAGAAAGTTCACTCAAAGCCCTATTCAAATCCGTTAAATCCGCCAGCAGTGGGCGAGGTTTAGAACGGGTTTTTATCACTGGTGTTTCTCCTGTACTGATGAGTGACATTACCAGTGCTTACAATGTCGCCAAAAATATTTCTTTGAGACGCCAATTTAACGATTTATGTGGCTTTACAGAAAATGAAATCAGAGAAATATTGGCGAAAATTGTTAAAGAGTGTGGATTTTCCAACGACAAATTCACCCAAGCCCTGCGCTTAATGCAAACCTTTTATGATGGCTATTGGTTTAGTGATTTAATTGAAGAAGATATTTATAACCCAACATTAGCCTTGTATTTTTTGGAATCTTTTAAAGACGATTGCTTATTCCCACGCCAAATGTTGGATGATAATTTTTCAATTGATAGGAGAAAGCTCAATTACGTTTCTGATTTACCCAATGGCGAATCCATTCTTTTTCAAGCGCTTAATGATACACCGCCTTTAGGTGTTCCACTGCTCGCCAACAACTTTGGGGTAGATGAGATGCTAAATGCCACCAAAGATACTACATTTATTGCTTCATTATTGTATTACTTAGGCGTTTTAACCTTTTCTGGGAAAACAGAAACAGGAGAATTACATTTAAAAATTCCCAATTTAGTTGCACGAAAGCTCTATGTAGAAAGACTTTTGGAAACTCATCTTCCTCAAGAAGAGAAACGTTCTCAAATCTCAAAACTTGCAAAACAGTTTTATAAAACAGGAGATTTGCAACCATTGTGCGAACTAATGGAAGAACATTATTTCAGAGTTTTTGATAACCGTGATTATCGCACAGCTGATGAATTAACCATCAAAACCGCTTTTTTAACGGCACTTTATGATGATACATTTTATATCATGGACTCAGAAATGCCATTGCAACGGAGATACGCTGATTTAACCATGATTCTCCGCCCAGAACAACGTCGTTATACTTTCAATGATTTTGTGTTGGAGTTCAAGTACTTAAAATTATCTGAAGTCGAGTTAAGCGGTGAAGAAGCCCGAAAACTCAACCAGTCAGATTTCAAGGCTTTAGAACCCGTCCAAGAAAAATTGGAAGAATCCAAAAAACAATTACTTGACTATCAAAAGCGCTTAGCATCTAAATATGGAGACTCATTGCGTTTGAGGTTGATTAGTGTTGTGGCGGTAGGATTTGAACGGGTGGTGTGGCAGGAAGTGTTGTTTTAATTAATCCCTGTTGTTGTGTAAAAATCCCCATCTGCGTTGGAGCCCCCACAACAGCATCTTCTTCACCAATTGGTAAAAATCGCACAGCATATCTATATTTTTCCCCAATGCCGTTTGCCCAAGCCTGAAATTCGTTGCGTGTCCATTCAAAACGGTGATCACTATGGCGCAATTTTCCTGCTGACAGGTTTTTAAATTTGACGTTATATTCGACATTTGGTGTAGTAATAATAATGGTATTGGGGCGAGTAAATGCAAACAACACCTGCTCAAAGGCAGATAGTCTTGCCACATCAAAGTGTTCAATCACTTCAACCACGGCGGCTGCATCGTAGCCATATAACCGTTTGTCGCGGTAAATGAGTGATCCATGTATGAGCTTTAAGCGATGTTGATCGGGGTGCAAACGCTCATGGGCAATTTCTAGGGCACGGCTTACGACGTCCACGCCCACAATTTCTTTAAAAAATGGATCTTTTAATAATGCCCGCAACAATTTGCCCTCACCGCAGCCAAGATCAAGGACACGTTTTGCCTCACTATTTTTCAGTGCCGCGATGACGGTGCCAAGCCGTTGCTCATTTAAGCTTTCTTCAATGCGGGTTTTTTGCACAAAAGGATCATCTTCGTCACAAAGTCTCGCCAATGCTTGACGGGTTAAGCTGGGTTGATATTTTAAATAGCGTTTGGTAATCAATTCCTTATCTGGATGATGAGCTAACCAGCTATCACCATGGTGCAATAATTTTTCTACCTCCGCTTCACCAATCCAATAATGTTTTTCATTATCCAACACAGGCACCAGCACATAAATATGGGTGAGCAAATCTTGCAAACGGCAAGTGGCTTGGAGTGTAACAGAAAAATAGGGGCTATCTCCCCACTCGGGAAATTGCTCATCCAGGGGGTAACGTTGCGCTGTGAGTTGATAACCAAGCGGCTCAAATAAACGCTTAAGTAAAGATTCTCCCCCTTTGCAGGGCAACACGGAGATTTGAGCAGCTAAAGGAATTTTCGTCTCCACAAGCGCAGGTTGTTCTTGACTACGCCCAGAAAGGGCACTCCCATAAACCTTTGAAATAGCAACACTTAAAAAAGAAGAGGCGACATAAGGACGATCATTAACGTATTCCGCCAATAAGCCGTCGCGCCGCCCACGCACTAAGCCGATAGGATCAATATCCAATAACAAAGCCGCTGAGCAACGATGAGTCTCAGCTTCAGGGTAGAAAACATGTGCCCGCCCAAAAGATAAGTTAAAGGATTGAACGCGGGCGGGATGTTTATGTAGTAAATAGCCCAAATCGGTGGCAGGGGAATGGGTGGTTGTAATAGTTAAAAGCATTTTATTCAGAAGTCATCATTTATATGTCAAAAAGCAAAATCGCTATTTTAATTTTAATATTGTTCACCTTGATAATCTTTAGTGTTATAGGCTATAAACCATTAACGTACAAAGACTACAAAAAGAATGTTTTTTTAATGTTAAACTCGATGTTCAAGTTAGTAAATAAAAATATTATTAAGTACTAATAT